>JANWXX010000120.1 GCA_025057345.1 Polyangiaceae bacterium
GCTTCGCCTTGGCCAAGCTGGGCTACATCTCCGACACGGAGATCACCGACTTCCTGGCGAACCAGTATCGCATCCGTGCGGTGAACTTGGATGAATACGAGGTGGACAGGGAAGTCTTGAAGTTGGTGCCCAAGGAGGTTTGTGAGAAGCACAAGGTGCTACCGCTGACCAGGGCGAACTCCTTGCTGATTGTAGCAATGGCGGACCCGACGAACCTCCACGCGCTCGATGATATCAAGTTTCTCACCGGGTACAACGTCGACCCCTGTATCGCCTCGGAGAATGCAATCCTCCAGGCGATCGAGAGGTACTACAACACAGGGCCATCCTACGAGGAGGTGATGGCGGGGTTTGACGAGAAGGAGATCGAGTTCACCCAGGAGGAGGAGGAGGTCAACATCAATGACCTGGAGCGTGCCTCAGGGGATGCACCAGTCGTCAAATTGGTGAACATGATCTTGCTGAATGCCATCAAGAAGGGAGCGAGTGACATTCATATCGAGCCGTACGAGAAGAAATTCCGGGTTCGCTACCGGATCGACGGAGTCCTTCATGAGGAGATGAACCCACCGCTCAAGATGAAGAACGCCATCGCCAGCCGGATCAAGATTATGAGCCAGCTGGATATTGCCGAACGTCGGCTGCCGCAGGATGGACGCATCAAGCTCAAGCTGGGTCAGGGGCGTGAGATGGATTACCGCGTCAGTGTGCTGCCAACACTCTGGGGCGAGAAGATCGTGCTCCGGCTCTTGGACAAGAGCAACCTGCAGCTTGATATGAGCAAGCTGGGCTTTGATCCCAAGCCTCAGGAAGATTTCTCGTGGGCCATCCACCAACCCTGGGGGATGACCCTGGTGACGGGCCCCACCGGTTCGGGGAAGACGACCACACTGTACTCGGCCCTCTCGGAACTCAACAAGCCAGAGCACAACATCTCCACGGCGGAAGACCCGGTAGAATACAATCTTTTCGGCATCAACCAGGTGCAGATGCATGACGACATCGGCCTAAACTTCGCATCGGCTCTTCGGGCGTTTCTCCGGCAAGATCCAGACATCATTATGGTGGGGGAGATCCGTGACTTTGAAACTGCGGAGATTGCTATCAAGGCGGCCCTGACGGGCCACATGGTGCTCTCCACGCTTCACACCAACGACGCGCCTGCCACAATCAGCCGCCTTCTGAACATGGGCGTTGAGCCCTTTCTCATCACGGCCAGCCTCAACCTTATCCTGGCTCAGCGTCTTGCACGGAGGATTTGCCCAGATTGCAAGATGGAGGTACCCAAGGATGAGAAGGTTCTCCGAGAAATCGGCATGACCCCCGAACAGATCGCCCAGTGCAAGCCGATGCGCGGTAGAGGCACTGGTTGCAAGACCTGCAACGGTTCCGGCTACAAGGGGCGTGTCGCTCTCTATGAGGTCCTCCGAATGAACGACACCCTGCGGGAGATGATCCTCCAGGGAGCTAGTACTGCCGAGTTGAAGCTAGCTGCCATTCGCAGCGGGATGAACACCCTACGCATGGCCGGAAATCTCAAGATCCTCCAGGGAGTGACCACCCCCGAAGAGGTCATGCGCGTCACCATGGCTGACTAAACGCTACTAGAACGAGAAGGGAACGGGCTCCTCCATGACCCAAGCCAACGACGGCGGTCTTCAAGTCAACCTTCATCAGCTCCTCAAGGCAATGATCGAGAAGGGGGCGAGTGATATGCACATCACGACCAGCTCCCCACCTCTGCTCCGCATCGACGGGTCAATTGTCCCCCTCAAGCTCCCCCCCCTTTCGCCGGTACACACCAAGGCCCTGTGCTACTCGGTGCTCACGGAAGAGCAGAAGATCCAGTTCGAGAAGAACAACGCCATCGACCTCTCCTTCGGTGTCAAGAACCTCTCCCGCTTCCGAGCCAACATCTACATGCAGCGTGGTGCTGTCTCCGGGGCCTTTCGTGCCATCCCTTTCAAGATCCTCTCGTTTGAGGAGCTTGGTCTCCCGCCGATCGTGGCCGAACTAGCCTTCAAGCCCCGAGGACTCGTGCTGGTCACCGGCCCCACCGGTAGTGGAAAATCCACGTCGCTGGCTGCCATGATCGACAAGATCAACACCGAAACGCGCCAGCATATCATGACCATTGAAGATCCCATTGAATACCTTCACCCGCACAAGGCCTGCGTAGTCAACCAGCGGGAGGTCGGGACCGATACCCCCTCCTTCAAGGAAGCACTCCGTCACGTACTCCGCCAAGATCCGGATGTCGTTCTTATTGGTGAGATGCGCGACCTGGAAACCATCGAGGCTGCCCTCACCATTGCAGAAACCGGCCACCTCGTCTTCGCCACTCTTCACACGAACTCCTGTGCCCAGACCATCAACCGCATCGTGGATGTATTCCCCACCCACCAACAGCAGCAAATCCGAGCACAGCTCAGCTTTACTCTCGCCGGTGTCATAACTCAGCTCCTGCTGCCTCGGCACAATGCTCCAGGCCGTGTCCTTGCTCTCGAAATCATGATCCCCAACTCGGCGATCCGAAATCTGATCCGTGAGAACAAGATCCAGCAGATTTACAGCCAGATGCAGGTAGGTCAGGAAAAGTATGGGATGCAGACCCTTAACCAGTCTCTCTACTCTCTTTACACGCGCCGTCTCATCTCCCTCGAAGAAGCCATCGGCCGCTCAGGAGACCCGGAGGAGCTTCGCATGATGATCGACGGCAAAGCGGCTGGCCCTCGCATGTCCTTACCCGCCATAGACCGAGAGTTTGTACACTCCCTCATCCTTGGTGCCCAAAGGTTGTCCCACAAGCCTATGCTTACATTGCAGTAAGATGGGCGAAGCGTGCCTGTTCGACGTTACCTTACCTTCACTAGCCTCGTTCGCTCAGGCCCTCCCCGGGAAAGGAGTGTGTCGCCAGAGCAGCCTGGAAGGGTGAACAGCTCCCAGGAGGTTTGGATGCCTCACACCGTGCCCCGGGCAATAGCGCGGTCGGCAGCATTCATCAGCACATGGACGCCAAGGATCAGGGTGGCAAAGCGCTCATCCTTCGTCAGCCCCTGCCGATAGCGAGAGTAGATCTGCTGGAGCACGCCAGCGGTCTTGAATAGACCGAAGGCGTAGTAGAACACGATGCCGCTGGTATCGATGCCGGTTTGCTCGGCGTAGCGCTCCACCAGTTCAGCACGGGTCAGGGAACCTGGTAGCGTGGTAGGAGTCCAGCGGGCGAGCTGCAACTCATCGTCGTCGTCCCGGTTGATCCAGTAGCTAAGGGTGGTGCCCAGGTCCATCAGTGGGTCGCCCAACGTAGACATCTCCCAATCGAGCACGCCAATAATCCGGGTCGGTTCCGCAGGGTCGAGAACTACATTGTCCAGCTTGAAATCATTGTGAATCAGCGAGGCTCCTCGCTCCCTGGGTCGGTTCTTTTGGAGCCATGCCGCTACCCGTGGGGCTGCCTCGATTTCCTCCGTCTTCGCTGCCTCATACCGCTGGATCCACCCGCTCACTTGGCGCTCCACGTACCCCTGCGGCCTCCCTAGATCTCCCAACCCTGCCCGCTCGGGATCAAGACGATGGAGTTCCGCCAGTGCATCGATCAGATTGGTATGGAGTTTCCGGACTTCTTCAGGAGCCATAACGAGGCCAGCTGGGAGATCCTTCCGGAGGATGATGCCCTGGAGGCGCTCCATCAGGTAGAAAGGCACACCGAGGGGAGAATCCTCCTCCAAGTAGAGCAGGGGTCTTGGGGCTCTAGGGTAGACCGCCGAGAGTTTTTGGAGAATGCGGAACTCCCGCCCCATGTCGTGGGCCGTCTTGACCGTGCTTCCAAAAGGAGGGCGGCGTAGCACCAGTTCCCGGTCCTCCACGGTCACCAGGTAGGTGAGGTTCGAGTGGCCACGACCAAACTGGCGTACGGTGACCTCCCCTTGGAGGCCCAAGTGCTCCCGGAGGCAGGCGGTGAGGAGCCTAGCGTCCAATTCCTCGCCGGGGCGGACATCACCAGGTTGATCCAGAAGGTCTTCAAGGGGTTTGCTCATGGTCAATCCTCCCCACCAAGCTTGAGGCCGTAGGTTTTGAGGATCCGGCGGGCCAAGGCCGATTTGTGGACCTCGTCGGGCCCGTCGTAGATCCGGGCAGCGCGCTCGTGGCGGTAGAACCAGGCCAGCGGCAAGTCGTCGGTGAGGCCCAGGGCACCATGAGCCTGAATGGCTCGATCCAACACCCGCTGGAGCACTCCGGCAACGAAGAATTTGATGGCGGAGATCGCATCCCGAGCCCCATGGAGTCCTGCGGTGTCGATGAGCCAGGCTGTTTGCAGCACCATCAATCGTGCTGCGTCGATTTCTGCACGGCTCTCGGCAATCCACTCTTGGACCATCTGCCGAGTCCCCAAGGGCTTCCCCGGAGCCACCTCCCGGGAAGCGGCGCGCTTGCACATCAGCTCGAAGGCCCGCTCACAGATACCGATCCACCGCATGCAGTGGTGGATTCGCCCCGGACCTAGCCGGTCCTGAGCGATTAGGAACCCCATCCCCTCCCCCCCCACCAGATGATCCAGAGGCACCCGGCAGCCCTCGTAGGCCACCTCCGCGTGGCTCGCCCAGTCATCCCCCTCGTGGCCCATCACCGAAATGTTCCGCACCAGCCGGAAGCCCGGCGTATCTGTCGGCACCAAGATTTGACTTGCCCGCAGGTGCGGTGGCGCCTCTGGGTTGGTCACCGCCATCACGATGGCGAACGCTGCCCCGTCTGCCGCCGTGGTGAACCACTTCCGCCCACGGATCACCCAGTGATTTCCCTCTCGGGTAGCGGTGGTATCGAGCCAGGTCGGATTCGACCCTGCCCGATCGGGCTCGGTCATGGAGAAACAGGAGCGGATCTCCCCCCGGATGAGGGGGAGCAGGAAGCGCTCTTTCTGTTCGGAGGTTCCATACTGGAGGAGGATCTCCATGTTGCCCGCGTCGGGGGCCTGGCAGTTGAAGAGGTAGTGACCAAGGGGGCTGCGGCCCAGGATCTCGCTGAGGCGCCCATGCTCGCGGAAGGAGAGGCCAGCACCGCCGAGCTCACGGGGCATCTGGGGGGCGAAGAGGCCGAGGAGCTTGACCTTCTCCCGAAGGGCGGAGAGCGCAGGCAAGCTGGCGCGGAAGCCCTCGCGGGCGACCTGGGCCTCGATGGGGTAGGCATGGTCTTCGAGGAATTGGGCGGCCCGGTCCAGTTTTTCCTGGAGGTCAGGGGGCGTGGAGAAGTCCATGCCCGGAAGCTACCACGGGCCCGAGGTGACCTCAGCCGCCGACCTCGTTGGCGCTGCCGATGCCGATGTAGGACCAGATGGTGATGGAGATGCCCAGGACCGCGACCGGGGCGAACTGGACGTCCCAGAAGACGTGGGCGCCGACCAGGGCCATGCCGAGGAAGGAGAAGGGTAGGTAGTAGGAAACCGGTTTCGGGGGAACACGCTTGAGGATCACCCGTCCCTTCTTCTTTTTCTCAGGGGTTTCCCTTGCAGATTTGGTCGACCTAGGGCCCGAGGATGAAGTTTCCTTGAAAGTCTTCCTAGGTGGAGGCGGTGGGTCGTCCTCCTCCTCGTCTTCCTCTTGGGAGGCATTTTTCCTGGCGGAGTGGGAGGTTTCGGAGGATGGGGAGGTCTTCTTGCGAGGGGCCTCCTCATCGGAGCCATCTTGAGGGCTCTCTTCGTCGTCCTTCGGGGGCTCGCGGTCAAGGATATCCGCCATGGTGTTCTCCAAGCAGGGGAGGTACCCTAGCACGAACGGCTGGGGACGCGGTGGAGCTTCCCTCCTTGGGCGCAAGGGGCTAGCAGGGAAGTATGGTGAGCGGAACGGTGACCTCCGGGGTGGCGGTCGTAGATCCCTGGAGCGAGAAGGAGCAGCGAGGGATTCTGGCGATCCAGCACCTGCGGTTCCTGGCAGAGCGGGGGGTGTTGCGCGCCCGGGGTGGGCTAGAGGCTGGGCAATTTCAGCCTAACAGCGTGGATCTCCGGCTAGGGTCGGTGGCCTATCGGGTACGGTGCAGCTTCTTGCCGGGAGCACTGGGGGTGGAACGGTGCCTCCACGAGATAGGCTGCCACATGCATGCGCTTGATCTTTCCGTGGGTGCCGTCATCGAACCGGACGTACCTTATCTGATTGAGCTGGAGGAATCCCTGGATCTTCCCGCGGATCTGTCGGCCCGGGCCAACCCCAAGAGCTCGACCGGGCGCTTGGACATGTTCGCCCGGGTGGTAGCCGAGGAGGGAGAGGCTTTTGACGAGGTGCTCCCAGGTTATCGAGGAAAGCTCTATCTTCACGTAATCTCCCGGTCGTTTCCCATTCGGCTACGGCAAGGGGATCGGCTAGTACAACTGCGATTCTCTCTGGGAGACACCCGTCTCAACGACGAGGAAACCTGGGAGCTTCAACAAAGGACACCTATCCTGCTGGGAACTGATGCTCCTGTGATCGAGGATGGACTTCACTTCTCTGCCGCGCTCCGTGGGGCGCCGGGGGAGGTGGTGGGCTACCGTGCCCTGGCCCACACGCCGCTGCTGGATCTGCGAGGGGTAGGATGCCACGAGGTGGACCCTTTCTGGCAGCCGCTGCTCTCTCCCCCGGGGGGTGCTCTGGTTTTGGAGCCGGATGCTTTCTATGTGCTTGCCTCTCACGAGCGAGTTGCTGTGCCTGCCTCGGTGTGCGCCGAGATGGTTCCTTTTGATGCGAAGAGTGCCGAGCTACGGACGCATTACGCTGGCTTCTTTGACTCGGGCTTCGGTCTTGGGGGTGGTGCCCGTGTGGTGGTCGAGCTCCGCAATCGCGACACTCCCTTCTTGCTCCAAGATCAGCAGCGAGTTTTTCGCTTTCAACTCCATCGGAATCTAGCGATCCCAGAGGTTCTCTATGGTCAACAAGGCAGTCACTACCAAGGCCAGGGCCTCCGACTAGCCAAGCAGTTTCGCTTACACAAGGCTTGTGCAAAGCAGGGAGATTGCAAAAGTCTGGTTCCATTTCGGCAACATTCATGGGTTCCCGAAGGCGAGGATTCGTCGTAGACTCGTCGTTATGCGTTGGCGTTCGGGTGCGCCCTTGGGCGTATTTTTGCTAGTAGCTTGTACAACCTTTTCGGGGGCGGAGACGACCGGAACTCCAGAGGGTGCAGGTGCCGGAACGAACGGTAGTGCTGGGAGCGTCGGGACAGATGAACCAGGATGGGGAGGGGGAGAGGCTGGCTCTGCAGGGGCAATGCTAGCCGGAAGTTCTGGACAAGGAGGTGCCGGGCGGGCCGGAAACCCCGGGCAAGGGGGTGCTGAGCAGGGCGGTAGCTCCGGGGAGGCGGGAGTCTCCGGGGAAGGAGGTTCCGCAGGGTCTGGGGAGGCGGGAGTCCACGGGGAAGCAGGTTCCGCGGGGAAGAGTGAGGGCGGGCAGGGAGGAGGAGAGGCTGGACTAGGAGGGGCTGCCGGGCAAGGACCAGGAGGGGGGGGCAACAGCGGGGCTGGGCAAGGAGGAATGGAGCAAGATCTCTGCGGCAATGGCTTGGATGATGACGGGGATGGCCAGGTGGATGAAGGGTGCCCTTGCCAGCCTGGTCAGCAGCAACCGTGCTTCGCCGGGGTGTCCTCGCTGGCAGGGAAAGGCGTCTGCTCTCTAGGGACGCAAGAGTGCCAGTTTGGAGGTACCTGGGGAGCTTGCCAGGGGTCAGGGGTTCCCTCCTCGGAGGTGTGTGACGGGAAAGACAACGACTGCAATGGCCAGGTGGACGAAGGGTGCTTGTGCCAGGATGGGCAGCAGCAAACCTGCTCGACGGGATGCGGGCAGGGGACGCAAGTATGCCAGAAGGGGGGCTGGGGATCCTGTTCTGCTCCGCTTTGCTGCAACGGCCAGCAGCTCTGTCCCAACGGAACCTGTGGTTTCTGTTGTGCGAACGCGGATTGCGCGGCGGGATTGATCTGCCAGCAAGGGGAATGCGTATGCCCCGTGGGTGAGAAGCTCTGCCAGGGGCAGTGCATCTCCATCCATAAGTGCTGTTCTTCGTGGGATTGTATGGCAGGGAAGGTATGCTCTTCTGAGCAGGAGTGCGTGTGTCCCGCGGGGCAAAAAGATTGCAATGGACTCTGCGGATATTGCTGCCAAGATAGCGAATGTCCCTCCAATCATGTCTGTCTCCAGGGAGTTTGCGTCTGCGGATCCTCCTCTGAGAAGAATTGCTTTGATGGGAAAGACAACGATTGCGATGGCTTCTTGGATTGTGAAGATTCTGATTGCCATGCGGTCCAATCAAGTCCAATTTTCAATTACGATTCGACGGCGAAATGGCTCGATGACATTCCAGTCGATGGGCTTTGCGGGATGGGCATTATTTATTGTAGCAAGAAGGGGCCCATAGCTTTTTCTGCACCGCCTGGATACATGCAGGGAAGTAATCCACCTCCGTGTAGTTACAACGGCTGTAACGGCTCACTCTGTCAGGTGAATTTTTGCAAGAGCTGTTCGGGAGATTGCCAGAATAACTGCCCTTAATCGTGCGGGGTGGGTGGAAGTTACATTCCGCGAATGCGCAAGGGGGCTTCACCGGAATCGCCTGCATCTGGATCTGCGCCGAGGGGATTATGGCTGTGGGGGTCAGAGGAGCGGAGGCGCTCGGCCAGCTCGATCAGACGGCGTTCGACCCGACCGAAGACGCTGAAGGCTGGGAATTTACCTCCTGCGTCCCTTTCTCCTGCGGGGATGCCGGAGAGGATCTCGATGCCTTCGCGGACATTGCTGATGGGATAGATATGGAATTTTCCTTCATCGATGGCCCGAGCGATATCGTCGCGAAGGACGAGGTGGCGGAGGTTGGCTGCGGGGATGAGGACGCCTTGCTCTCCGGAGAGGCCGCGAGCAGCGCAGAGGTCGAAGAAGCCTTCGATCTTTTCGCAGACGCCACCGATCGCTTGAACTTCGCCAAGCTGACTGATGGCGCCGGTGACGGCGAGCCCCTGGTCAAAGGGGACGTCGGCCAGAGCACTTAGGATAGCAAAGAATTCGGCGGAGCTGGCGCTATCCCCGTCGATTTCTCCGTAGCTCTGCTCAAAGGTGATCTGTGCGCGGAGGCTGAGGGGGCGCTCTTGGCCGAAGAGGAGAGAGAGGAGCCCCCGGAGGATAGCAACTCCCTTGGTATGGATGTCCCCGCCGAGGTGGGACTCGCGCTCGACGTCAACGACTCCCTCGGTGCCAGGGGAAACCACAGCGGTGATGCGCATCGGGTGGCCGAAGCTGAGGTCAGCCGAGGAGAAGACGGCGAGGCCGTTGACGACACCGACACGGCGACCGTGGGTTTCGATAAGGACCAGCCCCTCGGTCACTTGGCGGAGCGCCCGCAACGCGGCGCCGGCACGCTGCTGGCGGCGTCCGTTCCATGCCTCGTCGATGTCCGCGGCAGAGAGAAGGGGACGTTCGGCGCGGCGAGCAGCATCGCTGGCGAGGTTGGCGGTTTCCTCCAGGGGGAGGAGGGCGAGAGAGATTTTTTGCCGATCCTCTGCGAGGCGAGTCGAGAGATCGAGAAGGCGAGCCCGGGCAGTGCGATCCAGGGGGAGCCAGCCCTGACGCCGGGCTAGGTGAGTGAGGTAGGCGTCCAGCGCATGCAGGGAAGCTTCCGAGCGGTCCACAATGGGCTCTATCTCGACCTTGATAGGGAAGAGAGCGACGAAATCCGGGTCTCCGTGGGACATCTCCGCGTGAATTTCCTCTGTGCCGAGGAGGATGATCCGGGGTGCTACGGGGATAGGGCGTGGCTGGAGGTTACACCCCTCAGGAGGTTCTATTTCTACTTTTCCCGTAAGGAGGACACGGCGAAGGCGAGTCCACAGCTCCGGCTGTCGGAGGAGGTCGAGCGCACGGAGGACGAGAACACCGCGAGCGCAGCGGATCAGAGCACCGGGGCGGATCGAAGTGAAATCGGCTTGGAGGGTGCCGCGGACGGAGCGTGCAGCGATGTAGCCGAAGAGCTCCCGAGGGGTGGGGGCTAGAAGTAGCTCGGTGGGTGGTGGGGCATCGGGCGAAGTGAGGAGCAGAGGATGGAGACCGAAGCGGTGGCGGGTAGGAGCGTCCTGAAGGTAGAGCGGATGCCCCGGGTCGAGGAGATCACGCCAGCCACTTCGCAGTTCCTCCCCGAGGACATCGAGGAATTCGAGGGCTGCAGGAGTTTCGGCGAAGGTATTTCGGAGGAGGGTGAGCTCTTCTTGGAGCAGGGCCTCAGCAGCTTTTTGGATGGCCTCATCACGGGCTCGATTGGTTTCGTCAGCAAGGGTATTGAGCTGGGCAGCCACGGCGTCAACCGCCTCCGAGAGACGCTCCTCAGCTTGGTTGAGCTCCTTGCGGGTAGCTTCGTCGAGGGCCGAGAGCTGCTCGGCAGAGAGAGGTTTCCCGTGGAGAATGGGGAAAGTTCGCAAAACGCCATTGATGGTTCGGACACCAAAGCCAAGGTCCCGAGCCTGCGCTTCCAGAGAGGAGATGGCCTCGCGGGAGCGGGTGTCCAGGGAGAGATTGAGGGAGCGTTCGATAGCTCGGAGTCCCTCGCTCTGGGTAAGGCGGCTAAGGCGGCGACTTAGGGCACGGAGGGAGGCGTCGAGGGCTTCACGGAGGGCAGCACCCTTGCCGGCGGGTAGCTCCAAGATCAGAGGCTCCGAGGGGTCAGCATGGCTGGGGGCTGCTAGCAAGTCGACCCCGGGGGAGTGGGCCAAGAGCGTATCGAGAAGGGCTTCCAGGTCGCGCTCGAACGCCAGCTCTGGTTCGACGGCGACGTACAGATGAACGGGAGCAGAGGCTGCCAGCCCGGCCAAGAGGGCCCGTCGAGAGCGCTCAGGGAGGAGAGCGAGCCGGTGCTCGACGGGTTCTGGGGTTTCAGGGAGGAGCCCGGGGTCGAGGTGCAAAGCGACAGGAAAGCGAGGGGTCGAGACGCGGTGGCTCATGGTACAGATAGAGGGCGCCGGGGTAGCAGGACAACTGCGGGGCGGCCAGAGGTCTGCCCGCAACCCCGTAGTTGAGGTATGGCAAGAAGGGCACTGGCCTGCGTGAGCTAGCATGACAACAACACTCCCTCCTGAAGCGAGCACTCTCTCCTCACCTGAACACGAGGCGCTCACAGCCGCGGTAGCGCGGCTTCAAAGCGAGCTGGAGGGCGTCGAAAACGGCGATCTCCGGGCGATGTATCTTTACGAGCTGGCCCTGATGTTGGAGCGTCTTCAGGATGCTCCCTCGGCGGCTCGCTCCTTCAAGGAAAGCTATAACAGTGCCCCTGGCTTTCGAGAGCCTCTTGAAGCTCTCATCTCGATCCTGCGTCGTCACGGATCGTACAAAAACCTGGGCCGACTGCTGGAAGCGCTGACCCGAGTCCAGGGGGAAGATGATTCGGCGGAAGCTCGAGCCCTGGCGGACCAAGAGCGGGCCCGAGCCCGCGTCGAACTAGCAGCCTTCCAGATGGATCACCTGGGAGATGTCGGAGCCGCTCGGGCAACGCTCCTGGAGGCTACCGGAGATTCTCCTGATGAACTAGCCGCCTGGCTGGAGCTTGAGCTACTTGCTGCCAAGGAGGGAGACACCACCCTGCGGCGGGATGCCCTGCGAGAGCGCGCAATCCGAGCTGACTCCCCACTCTGGCGTGCCCTGCTTCTTCTCGACCTGGCCGAGTTGACCGCCCCTGAGGATGCCGAGGCAGCCGCTTCCCTGTGCCGGGAGGCGGCCGCACTCGAAGGAGCCGGTCGATTCCGGGCCCAGCTTGTGCTGGCTCGGCTCGCTCGGCAGAACCAGGATCTCCTCCTTCTTGCCGAGTCCCTGGAAGCACAGGCGGAGATGATCGAGCGCGCTCTTGAAGACAGCAGGGTAGGGGACGCGGAGGGTGTCCCTCTCCACCTACGTACCGCTGTGCATGCGGCAGATCTCCTGCTGCGTGCAGCCGAGGCGCGGCGCCTCAAGGGAGATCTTCGAGGGGCTCAGTCGCTTCTTGAGCGGGCCCAAGCCAGCTCACCCGGGGCCATTGAGCTTGGTGCCGCACAGCTGGCGCTTGCAGACACCTCGGGGGATCTCACCCTGAGC
>JANWXX010000121.1 GCA_025057345.1 Polyangiaceae bacterium
CCTTCCTTGCAAACCCCAGTGTTCCCAGGCACTTGGCCCTGGGTGCGTAACTCCTAGCCCGGTGGACGCGAACCCCTCCCAAGGCCAACAGTTCACTGGACCGTCCACTGTGTCCTTCTGCAGAAGGGCTAGCACGGCTGTCGTCTTGGCTCCTTGATCAAGGAGTGGGCTTTCCCCTTGAAGGGTAAGGTGGCCTGGTGGTTGCAAATTTAGGTGACCATGAGCCACGCCTCTCGCTCCCTCTTTGCTGCTGGCTTGTCGCTGGCCGCCGCGGTTACTACGCTCACCTTCGCCCCGAAGGCCAAGGCCTTCAGCTCATGCAAGGCAGATGCAGACTGTGCAGCCGGTTTTTTCTGCGAGCTGGTTCCGCCCCCCAGCGTCGGATGTGCCAGCCCGGATGGGCAGTCAAGCGAGTGTCCCGAACCTGGTCCTGCTCCAGCAGTCGAGGGCTATTGCCGGGAGAAGCCCATCGAATGCAAGGCAGATGCAGACTGCCCCGATTACCTCGCCTGCGTCTCGTCGGGCGGCGGGGAAGTCACCTGCTGGGCACCTGCCTGCAACCCGGGAGAGGAGTGCCCCGAGCCGGTCTGCGAGGAGCCCAAGAAGGATCCGAACGCACCGATGGTCTGCGCCCCCAAGATGATCGAATGCACCGCAGACGCCGAGTGCCCCAAGGATTTTGCTTGCAACATCGAACTGGGTACCGCTTGCCCCACCATTGCCTGCGATCCTACCGACCCCAACTGCAAGCCACCGGAGTGTGACCAGACCCCTAAGAAGCTCTGTGGTCCCAAGCTGATCGATTGCAAGGCCGACGGGGACTGCCCCTCCGACTGGCGCTGCCTCTCCTTTGAGGAAGGGAGCTGCTCTGGAGGGGGAGGCACAGAGCCCCCATCCACTGGCAAAGGCTCTAAGTCTACCCCGAAAAACCCGGGGAGCCAGTTCGCGGACGAATGCACCGTCATCACCCGCAACCTCTGCGTACCGAAGGGGTACCTCGCCGGGATCGAGCAAGGGGGAACCTTTGACAGCGCCCAGGGCTCGCCCATGGCGGAGGCGGGCAGTACCAAGAACGATGGCTCCAAGGCACCCACCTACTCGATCCCCCGAGGGAGCGACACCCAGCCCACCAGCGGCAGCGCCTCTGAGCCCTCCGGTGACGGGGGTTGCTCCACCAGCCACGGGGGTCAGGGGGCAGGGCCGCTGAACGTCTTGTTCGTGGGGCTTGCGGCTCGCCTGGTCCGCCGCCGTTCGCGCTGAGGCTGGAGAATACACCGGGGGTGAGCTAGCGTGCCGCCCTTCGGAGGATTGTTGTGGCCAAATTCATCGACGAGCTGAAGCGAACCCACCGGTGCGGCGACCTACGCATCACCGATGTGGGGAACGAGGTGGTGCTGTTTGGCTGGGTACATACCCGGCGCGATCATGGAGGGTTGATCTTCATTGACCTGCGCGATCGGGAGGGCATCACCCAGATCGTCTTCGATCCAGAACGCTCTCTGGAGGCGCACCGGGTCGCCGAGCAGCTCCGCAGCGAGTGGTGTATTGGCATCCGTGGTACTGTCCGCGACCGGGGGATGCAACGAAACCGGAAGGGAGAGTTGGTTTCCGCTCACAACCCCAAGCTCGATACCGGGGCTATTGAGGTGGTGGTTTCCGAAGTAGTGCTCTTCAACCGGAGTGAACCCCCCCCCTTCCCCTTGGAGGACTCCCTCGATACCCGGGAAGAGATCCGGCTGACCTACCGCTACCTGGATCTGCGCCGCGCCCCGCTTCAGCGCACGCTCCGCAAGCGTCATGTGATCAACCAGGCGACCCGGCGCTACCTTTCGGATCAGGGCTGTCTGGAGCTAGAGACACCTTACATGGTGAAGTACACCCCTGGAGGCGCACGGAACTTTCTGGTTCCATCCCGGATACAGCGGGGAAAATTCTTTGCGCTTGCGGAGAGCCCTCAGCTCTTCAAGCAGCTTTTCATGGTGGCAGGTTTTGATCGCTACTTCCAGATCGTGAAGTGCTTCCGCGATGAGGATCTGCGCCTTGATCGTCAGCCTGAGTTCACCCAAATCGATATTGAACTTTCTTTTGTCAATCAGGATGACGTCTTTCGACTGGTGGAGGGGCTCATCTTCGCCATCTGGAAGGAAGCCCTCGGGGTCGACCTCCACGAAGTCTACCCCACCGGGCGCTTCCCCCAAATGCCGTTCGCTGAATCCATGCGCGATTATGGCAACGACAAGCCCGACCTACGTTTCGCCATGAAGCACACGGACCTTACCGATCTGGTCATTGAGCACGAGGGCGGTGGCGTTGCCCCCTGGGCGGAGCTAGCCCGCAAGTTTCGGGATGGTTCCTACCGCCGCGACCTCCCTCCGGAGATCGTCAAGGTTCTCGTGGTCCCCGCCAGCGCCAACCTCTCTCGGGCGGAATCCGACAAGCTGGAAGAATTCGTCAAGGGCATGGGGGCCAAGGGCCTCGCAAGAGCGAAGATCGCCGACGACGGTTCCTGGACTCAAGCTCCCCTGTTCAAGGGCCTCGCTGCCGGGCTTCGGGAAGCGATTCACAAGGCTACTGGTGCTGGTCCTGGTGACCTGCTCTGCTTCCAGTTCGGCAAGGAAGCCATGGTCCAGACAGTCATGGCCAACCTGCGGATTCACCTGGGGAAGAAGCTGGGCCTGATCCCTGAAGTGGGTCATGGCAACCAGTGGAACTTCCTCTGGGTCGTCAACCCGCCCCTGTTTGAATACGATGAAGAACGCAAGGGGTGGGTTGCTGCACATCATGCGTTCACCCGTCCGCACGACGAGCATATAGAATGCATCGAATCTGACCCTGGCAAGGTGCTCTGCTACCGGTATGACCTAGTACTCAATGGCTTCGAGATCGGCGGGGGATCTATTCGCCTTCATGATCCCGAAGTGCAGAAAAAGGTCTTCCGTGCTCTGGGTATCTCCGATGAGGAGGCCCAGTCGAAATTCGGCTTCCTTCTTCAGGCTCTTCGCTTCGGTGCCCCGCCTCACGGCGGTATCGCCCTCGGGATGGACCGCATTGCCATGCTGCTGTCCGAAGCCGAGAGCCTCCGGGATGTCATCCCCTTTCCCAAGACTCAAAAAGGTACGGATCTGATGACCGATGCCCCCACCCCAATCTCTCCTGAACAACTCTCCGAGTTGGCCATCCGCACCTTGGAAATCGACAAGGAATCCCCACCGAGGTCCCCATGAAGCGTTCCGTTTCCTTCGCATGGTCCGCTGCCTTCGTCACTTGGCTAGCAGCCTCCACCGCCCGAGCCGATATTCCCCCCTTCTGCAACGACTTTGCTAAACACACTGACTGCGCCGCAGCCGATATCGGCAAAGGTTGCCCTGGCGGCGGTACCTGTACGGAGATCTTTTGCGAGGGAAGTGTCGGCGATGTCAGCAAGGTAACCAAGTGCATCTCCTGCAATCTGGTTGAGATTCCCGATCCAGACAAAGTATGCTCATCCGGGCCATCTTCGTTCGGGAAGGACTGCGGCGATGGGGGAACGTGCCACAAGCTGCCTTCGTGGTGTGCTAGCTCCGGTTATGTTGTCTGCGCTAAGGAATCCCAGGGCGCTGGCGGGTCCGGAGGCTCTGACCAGGCCGGCTCTGGCACCGCTGAGAGCAACATAGCGGGGAGCGGGGATACGGGCTCCAGTCAAGGGGGGAGCAGTACAGCGGGCACCTCTCGCCCCGAGGCCTCTGCCCCAGAAGAGGACAATTCAAACTGCTCTGTGTCGAGGGTGGGGCGCCATGGAGCACTGGTAGGGTTGATGCTGTCTCTGGGTGCGTTGGCGCTTCTCGTGGATCGCCAACGTCGTTTATAGCGGGGAGGATGAGGGGGCTGGCCCCAGCAGGCGAACGTAACCCCCCGACTCGCATGGGGGTATGCTCAGCCGATGGGAACCTTGGTTTGTTCGGGAGAACCGACTGGGAGGGATCTAGAGCTTCCCTCGGTGAGTTCTGGAGGAGGGGCAGGAGCGTTGGCGATGTCTTGGAGGTAGAGGGCAATCACTTGGCGGAGTGGGCCCATCAACACGTCAGCCACCAGATCGCCTATATCTGCCATGGCCTTGACCCGAAGCTCTCGGGCTAGCCGCTGAGGAGCATCACCAGCCGTGGTAGGCATTGCGGAAAGGCCGATGGAGAGCATCCCTGCTAGGAGGGCAGTGCCTACTTCGGTGGAGAGGAAGTCTGCGATCTTTTTCCGCATCGACTCGTCATCGGGGCCCAGGTGGCGGGAGAGCAGGCCAACGAGCGGCTCACGGGTCAACTTGACGAGCTGGTTGCCCGCGGTGCGCCACGCAGCCTCGGTTGCATCGCTCTGGAGCGTCTTGGTGATGGGGTGGTTGAGGAGGTCGTTGGTGGTCGGCATGACAGCGCTCGCAGGTTGGGAGGTGGACGAGGACGATAGGAGCAGTCTGACGGACTTCTCTAGTGTGCACCCTCAGCTGGAACCCGCAAGAACCCCCCGGACATAGTCCTTCTCTTGGGAGGCATCCCAGGAGAATCTTCCATGTCATTCCGCCCCCTCCTCCTTGAAGGAGCCCTTCAAGCAGCCCGCGCTCGTCGAACTTAAGCTCAACGGCCCAGGTGGAGGCTGCTGGGAGTGGTGGGAGTGACGCTGACTCCGGGTGTCAGTCGAGCTTAAGCTCAACGGCCCAGGTGGAGGTGTCGTTGTCGGATAGTGAGAGGGTTCCCTTGCTGAAGTTTGCGTCGAGTTTAGCGTCGCCGTCTTCGAGAGTGTAGCCAAGGTCGCGGATCTGGAGGTTCCCATCGTCACCGGAGCACTCGGTGTAGCCGGTACGCTGTTCGCCATAGAGAGCTTTGTCACCGCAGCGGATGAAGGTACGACAGGACCAACCGGAGCGAGGAGTCGCGGGGACAACCTCCACGGTACATCGATCGCCAACGGAAGCGGGAGCTCCGGTGGTCGCATGGACCACCCGAGCGGAGCGAGCGATACGTGTCGTAGGGAGCGCGCTGGTGGGACGAGGCGAGTTGAACAAGGGGCCACTGGAGGTAATGGGGGCAGATACCGGCTCGACCTCGATTTCAAGGCGGAAGGCACTGGCCACCTCGCGAGAGATGATGGCTATGCGGGCTTCGGTGTCGATGGAGGCCATGGAGCGCTTGTCGAAGCCCGGACGGCGAAGGTCCTCGACGTCAAGGCTGTATACGAAATGCCCATCTTGGGCCATGTACTCATCGACGCTCACCACCGCCTCAGGCCCGGTGTATACGCCCTTCTCATAGACCTTTTTGTCGCTGCACCAGACCTCGACATCTGCCCGTGTGAGGTGGGCGCCGCGGCTGGCGAAACGGCCCTCGATACGGCATTCGGTGCCCACCGGAATGTCGATGCCGGTAGCCGTGCGAACCTTACCGTTCCACCGGATGCGGGTGGTCGCCTCAGTACTACCGTAGCTGGCTCCGCGGGTGCTGGCAGAGCCGGTCATCCGGGCCTGGTTGATCGCCATGCTGGACTTGAACATGGGAGACGAGGAGGCCTTGCGCGCCGAGCTATGGCCGATAGCAAAACCAAGCATAGCCACCATACTCACCGGAAGCAGGACTGGCATGGCCCGAGCCAGGTTCGCCAGCCATGGGGGTGGCTTGAGGGTCGGTGGGGAATCACGGAGCGTGTTAAGGGAGGCCTGCATTCGGTTGAGGCGTGCTTGCGCATCGGCCATCTCCTGCTCAAGGAGGTCGAGGCGCCTTTCCCGGGCCTCGTTCAGCTTTTTTTGCGCTTGGAGAACCTCATGATCGAGATCTTCCGCGCGATCCTTCAGCCCTTCACCATCTTCGCGAAACGTCATGAAGCTGCTCCCGGTACAAGTGGATGAGGAGGCGGAGTGCTGCCAGTCTCGAGAGCGTAGCAGCTTCCTTCCGCTGGGCGAGGGGCTACTTCCTCAAGACGCACAGGTGGGTGGTCGCATGTGGGATGAGATCACGCCTCATGCAAGAGCGGCCAGAGCCCCCATCCCGACCGCATTCCGCCCATCTAAGGCGACTTCGCATGGGGGAGCCATCTAGTTTGGAGCCAAGCACCGAAGCAGGCTTCCAGCTTTGCCCCTGGACCTCCTTCCTCGTCGTGTGACAGGGAAAGCATGTGCCTCCAAGGGTCAGTCGTAGAGACCACCAGGTACCTTGTCGGTCCCCTTGGCGACGCGGTCCTGCCAGCTCTCGAAGCCTTGGTTGTTAGGTACCTCTACCATCTCGATGCATCCCTCGACGGGGCAGACAAGAGCACAGAGGTTGCAACCAATGCACTCGCGTTCATCCACCACTGGGACACGCACCTGGCGGTTCGACGGGTCAGGGTGCCTGTGAAACAGCACCGGGGAGGGCTCCAGGCGGGGATGCTTGCCGTGATCCGGCTCACCGTGCCAGCCACGACAGGGACCCTCAGGCAAGTGGATGCACTGGTGGGCACCGTCGAGGCAAGCGATGTAGCAAAGCTGGCAACCAATGCAGCGGTCCCCGTTGATCTTTGCGACCACGTTGTAGTTCAGATCCAGCTCGCCCCACTCCCGGTAGTTGCCTACCGCACGACCTCGCAGCTCTTTGACGGATTTCATCCCGTGGCGATCGAGGTAGCCGGAGAGCCCCTCGATCATGTCCTCCACGATCCGATAGCCGTAGTGCATCACCGCGGTGCAAACCTGGACGGTGGTGGCCCCCAAGGCAATGAACTCAGCGGCATCCCGCCAGGTAGAGATCCCGCCGATGCCGCTGATGGGGAGCCTGTTAGTATGGCGGTCTCGTGCCAGCACCGCCAGCATATGCAAAGCGATGGGCTTGACCGCAGGACCGCAGTAACCCCCATTGGTGCTGAACTGGCCTACCCGAGGGAGCGGAACCATCCGCTCCAAATCGACCCCGACGATGGATTTGATGGTGTTGATCAGAGAGAGGCCATCAGCGCCACCATCCACTGCTGCATAGCCAGGCTCTAGAATGTCACCCACGTTGGGGGTGAGCTTGACCAATACCGGTGTCCTCGCGAATTCCTTAGCCCAAGAGGTGATCTCCTTGAGGACGGCAGGCTCTTGGCCTACTGCAGAACCCATGCCCCGCTCACACATCCCGTGGGGACAGCCAAAGTTGAGTTCCAGGCCATCCGCACCGGTGTCCTCGGAGCGGCGGATGATATCCTTCCACTCTTGCTTGGATTCAACCATCAGCGAGACGATGACGGCATGCTTCGGGTAACGCTTCTTGACCTCGGCGATCTCCCGAAGATTGACCTCCAGGGGACGGTCGGTGATCAGCTCAATGTTATTGAAGCCCATCATCTTTTGACCGTTGTAGTCCACGGCACCAAAACGAGAAGAAACGTTGACGATGGGATTGCCGAGGGTCTTCCAAACGGCACCACCCCAACCTGCATCGAAGGCCCGCATCACCTGCTCTCCACTGTTGGTTGGAGGTGCACTGGCGAGCCAGAAGGGATTGGGGCTTTTGATACCGCACATATCGATGGAGAGATCTGCCATCACGCTGCCTCCGCAGTTGGCCAATCCTGGATCATATGCCTTGCGGCCTCGCGACCATCCGCAACGGCATTCACCACCTCCTTGCCCCCATTGATGCAGTCGCCTCCGGCATACACCTTCGGATTCCCGGTACGGCGGGAGATTGGGTCGACAACCACGCAACCGCGGCTATCGAGGGTCACACCGGGAAAGAGGGAGGCTACTGCCCGGAGTTTGCTTTGACCAATGGCCAAGAAGATACCTTCCGCGAGGAGGTCTTGCTCACCCGCCTCCGGCCCGGAGATCGCAACTCGGAGACCACGGACTCGCTCTCCATCACGGAGTACAGCGAGGGGGGTGGCGCGCTCCACCAACCGAACGCCCTCCATGCGGGCTTGAGCCATCTCGTGAGCGTAGCCGGACATGCTGGCGCGTTCCCGGCGATAGACCATAGCTACATCGGGGACACCGAGCTGAGCCAGCTCCCGGGCTACGTCGATAGCCGTGTTTCCTCCCCCGACGACAAGGGCACGACGGAGTCCATTCAGGGTCAAGCTCTGGTCGGTTTTGAGCCGTTCGATGAAGGCGGTTGCCCCGTAGACACCCGGACCATCTTCCCCAGGAATGCCCAACCGGTTGTCCTCTCCCAGCCCGAGCCCCAAAAATATCGCATCGTATTCCTGAAGCAACTCCTCAGGGGAAACGCCCTCCCCCACCGCGCCCTGGCGAAGTTCGACCCCTAGCGAGAGGACGTAGGAGACCTCTGCCAGTGCATCCGCGAGGTGTAGTTTGTAGGGGGCCACACCCGTTGAGTTGAGCCCTCCAGGAAGTGCCCGCTTCTCAAAGATCACCGGGCGGTGCCCTTCCAGTGCTAGATAGGCGGCGCAGGCCAAGGAAGCGGGCCCTGCCCCCACCAACGCTACTCGGCGAGCCCCTGGCCCTGCAGGCTTCGGAGTGAAGATGCGGGGACCTCCACGTGCCTCCTCCTCCAGCGCCGTCTCGGTGGCAAAGCGCTGAAGCTTCCCGATCGGAATCGGCTCTCTGTGCCAGTCGTTGTAGACGCAGCTCCCGACGCAGAGAACCTCCACGGGACAGACCCGAGCGCAGGAATACCCCAGAATGTTCTGTTTCAGGATGGTGCGGGCAGCACCTAGCACATTATCTGTGGCGATTTTTTTGATGAAGGTTGGGATGTCAATCTCTGTGGGGCAGGCCCGAACACAGGGAGCATCACTGCAGTAGAGGCACCGCTCAGCCTCAGCCCGAGCCTGGCCCGGGGTGTACAGTGGCTTAGCATCCGGGAGCTGATCTTCCAGCCGCACACCACTCAGGGCGCTGTCGAACATGGGGAGTCGTTTCACAGGTGGTTCCCTCCGTGGTTCTGGGAAACCACGAAGTTAACAACCTGACCCAGAAACGGGTGGAAAAAATGCACCCACGTTCTTTGGGATATTGCTGGTACCCTCAGCCCCATGCGAGCGGTGCGGGTTCATGAACTGACAGGCCCAGCAGGGCTGCGGCTCGAGGAGGTAGAGGCCCCCCGGGCGGGGCCCGGCGAGGTCCTGATTGATGTAAAAGCTGCTGGGGTGAACTTCCCTGATGTGCTGCTCTCCTGGGGAAAGTACCAGTTCAAGCCCCCCCTACCCTTCTCTCCCGGGGGCGAGGTTGCCGGCCTCGTCGCCGCCGTCGGTCCTGGGGTTACTGGCTTTGCCCCAGGTGACCGAGTGGCCTCCTTCATGATTCACGGTGCCTTCGCTGAGCAGGTGGTTGTCCCCCAGGAGGCTGTTGTCGCGCTCCCGGAGGGCGTTCCCTTCGAGGTGGGTGCCTCGGTGATGGTTACCCATGGAACCACGATGCATGCCCTGGTGGATCGAGCCAGGCTCCGCCCCGGAGAAACCCTGTTGGTGCTCGGAGCCGCTGGCGGTGTTGGGATTGCTGCCGTGGAGCTGGGCAAGGTACTAGGTGCTCGAGTCATCGCTGCTGCCTCCCGTGACGAGAAACTTGCTTTTTGCAAGGAGCGAGGCGCGGATGAGGTCATCTGTTACTCCCAAGAGGATCTCAAGGAGCGGGTCAAAACCCTCACCGGAGGGAACGGAGCAGATGTGGTGTACGATCCAGTGGGAGGGGATTGGACCGAGGCTGCACTTCGGTCTACTGCTTGGGAAGGTCGGCTGCTGATTGTAGGCTTTGCCTCGGGGACCATCCCGAAGATCCCCATGAATCTGGTGCTGCTCAAAGGCTGTCAGATCACTGGTGTTTTCTGGGGCTCCTTTGCAGCCCGCGAGCCTGCTCGTAACCGTGCTCACCTCGCCCAATGCCTTGCCTGGATTGAGGAAGGCAAACTGCGACCCCACGTGGAAGAGGTGCTCCCCTTCGAGCGTGCCGCCGAGGCCCTCGAACGTTTGGAGCGCCGTGCTGTTCTTGGCAAGCTCACCCTCGCCCCCTAAGCCAGTTGGGGTACCACAGAGCAAACCATGCTCATCGACACGCACTGCCACCTCGACGAGGCTAACTGTCCCGGCGGCCCTGATACCGTTTTGGAGCGCGCTCGAGCCGTCGGCGTCGGAGCCTTCCTCACGATCGGTGTTGGCTCAGACCTGTCCCCAGCCCGTGAAGCTGTTGCTCTCGCCCGTCGCCGCAGCGATGTACGCGCCGCTGTGGGGCTCCATCCTCACGACGCCCGGAAGGCAACCCCAGTCCTGCGGGAGGATCTAGCCCGGCTCGCAGCTTGCCCCGAGGTCGTCGCCGTCGGAGAGATCGGCCTAGATTACCACTACGACCACAGCCCCCGAAAAACTCAGCAGGAGGTCTTCCGTTACTTCCTCGGGCTAGCCCGGACGCTGAAGAAGCCTGCGGTTATCCACACCCGGAAGGCACCCCAAGATACCCTGGAGATCCTTCGGGACGAGAGGGCTCAGGAGGTCGGTGGCATCATCCACTGCTTCTCCGAAGATCTCTCCTTTGCCCGCCAGGCCCTTGATCTGAGCTTCTTCCTCTCCTTCTCCGGCATCGTCACCTTCAAGAACGCACGCGCCATCCAGGAGGTCGCCGCCTGGGCCCCTGCCGACCGCATCCTGGTGGAAACCGACGCCCCCTACCTTGCTCCTGTCCCTCACCGGGGCAAGCGCTGCGAGCCAGCTTACGTGGTTCACACCGCTCGTTTCATCGCCCAGCTTCGGGGGGTTTCCTTGGAAACTATCGCGGAGCAGACCACCCGAAATGCGCGGCAACTCTCTTTGCTTGCATGATTGTCAGGGCGCCTCGGGCTCGACCTTCCCCTCGATAGGGAAGCCCTCCTGAACACTCTGGGTCACCACGCAGAAATCCTCGAAGGTATCCGAGACGCTTCTCAAGAGCCTCCATGCCCCCGGCAACCTTCGGTCGGAGCGGTACCTCTCTAGCCCCCACCCGCAGGCGTTTCTTGTGGTTGCGCGCCAACTTCACTTTCACCTTTATCTCCGCACGGAGCCCCTCCAGGGGGGCCTTCGCCCACTGGAGGCAGAAGGCCTGAGCGCCTTGCCCTGACAAAGGGCCGTAACAGAGTGAAACGACCGGGCTCTGCTGGTGAAACGAAAGAGCACGGGAGAGTAGCGAATAAGGGCGCGAGCTCTATATGAATTGTCCCGGTGGTACGGAGGCTGCATGAAGGAAGGGGCAAGGTCAGATGGATGCGATCTACCTTTCGCTGAAGACGAAGCCATGACGAACTTCACTCCCCTCCCCGCACTTATCGGCGGGATCTTGATTGGGCTCTCTGCTTCTCTGCTGCTACTCTCCCATGGGAAGATCGCCGGGATCAGCGGGATTCTTGGAGGGCTCCTCACCCGCGGAACCCCGGATCGGGGCTACCGACTCTGGTTCCTGGCCGGGCTGCTGGCGGCCGGCGGAGCTCTCGCGATCCTACGCCCTTCCTCTTTCCCATCCACACCCTCCTCTCCTTTCTGGCTGGTGGCGCTAGCTGGGCTCTTGGTAGGCTATGGAACTCGCCTAGGCAGCGGCTGCACCAGCGGTCACGGCGTCTGCGGAATCAGCCGACTCTCGGCTCGGTCCATCACCGCCACGATGATCTTCATGGCCACCGGGGCCCTTACCGTCTTCGTAAGCCGGCACCTGCTTCATCTCGGAGGTGGCCAGTGACCGGTGAATCCAAGGGCTGGGCCCCCTCTCTTGCGGCGCTCCTCTCCGGTCTGCTCTTTGGCATGGGTCTGGGGATTTCCGGCATGACCCTTCCTGCTAAAGTGATCGGCTTCCTCGATGTGACCGGTAGCTGGGATGCTAGCCTTGCCTTTGTCATGATGGGGGCCATCGGGGTCCACGCAGGGCTCTACCCGATCATCCGACGGCGTCAGCTTCCCCTCTTTGACAGTACCTTCCACATTCCGACGCGCCGAGACCTGGACGGGCGGCTGATAAGCGGGGCGGCTCTATTCGGCGTCGGCTGGGGTCTCGGCGGATTCTGTCCAGGGCCTGCCTTGGTCAGCCTTGGGAGTGGGTCCAGTGGGGCGGCACTGTTCGTCGTAGCGATGCTCGTCGGGATGCTTCTCCA
>JANWXX010000122.1:0-7468 GCA_025057345.1 Polyangiaceae bacterium
CCTCAATCCCAGGCACCGCATGGGCACCCTTGTTGCCATGGGGAGCCCAGTCCGCTGGGAACGCATCCATCCCCTCATCAAGCTTGCCTTCAGCTCCCCTACCCTCGTCGGGATGGTCCGCGTTCGTGGCACCCGTAAGATCGCTGAGCTAGCCCTCCCGATCCTGGCGAAGCGCACCCCCTGGCTCCTCTCCATCTACATGAACCCGGAGATCACCGACGTTAGCGCAGTCCGCGATCTCGTGCGCACCGTCGAGGATCCTAACCGCCACATCAACCGCCAGATAGCTGAATGGATCCAACGACGCGACTTGATTGTGCGGGGGGTCAACATCTCCGAGGCCATCGCTGCTCTCGACAATCCCTTCCTCTGCATTGTGGCCAACGGGGACGGGATCGTACCTAGGGAAACTGCTGCCTACCCCTTTTCCAAGCTTTGCTCCCCTAGCAAAAAGCTCCTGGAGGTTGGCACCGATACCATTGCCATGGCTCATGCGGATCTCTTCGTCTCCTGTGAGGCCCACGAGCGCGTGTTTGCTCCTCTTGCGGATTGGCTTGCCCACCCCACCGGCTGATCGACCTTGAGTGACCTGCCCACCGGAAACCCTCACCTCGCGCTCCTCGCTTATGCCTTCGGTTCCCTTCGTCGACGGATGCGCCGTACGCTTGCCATTGCCTTTGGTCTCTGTGCTGCTGTCACCCTTCTCTCGGCTGTTTTGTTCCTTACCGACGCCCTCCAGGCTGAGGCCGCCCAAGAGCGTCGCTTCGCCCCAGATCTTGTCGTCCAGCGTCTTGTCGGTGGTCGCCCCGCTCTCGTTCCTACCGATTGGCAGGCCCGCATTGAGGGAAGACCTGGAGTTGCCAAGGTAACCCCCCGCGTGTGGGGTTACCTTTTCCTGCCCTCCTTGCAAGGAAATGTGACCGTGGTGGGATTCTCCCCCCGAGGAGAGGCTCTTCCTCCCCTGCTTGTGACCGAAGGCCACCTACCCTCGACCAGTGAGCCAGAGAGTTGTGCGCTGGGGCGAGGGCTGGCCCGCGCCCTTGGGGTACGAGCCGGTGACCGGGTTCGCTTTCCTGGTCCTGGTGACCGTGGACCAAGCTGCATAGTGACCGGTGTGTTTTCCTCCGAGGTAGACTTGTTTACCAGCGATGTCGTGCTGGTTCGTGAGGAGGCAGCACGTCGACTGCTGGCCCTCCCTGACGGTGAGGTCACGGACCTGGCTGTGGACCTCACTACCCCGGATGAATCCCGGGTGCTGGCGGCGGTGCTTACAGAATCCCTCCCTGGGAGTCGCGTGTTGGAAAAGCGCCTGCTGGAGCGGGTCCATCGACTGAGTTTTGGGCGGCGCTCCGGGCTGGTGCTGGGAGCGAGCCTACCGGCGCTGCTGGTCCTCCTGGTGTTGGCTCAGGACCGGAGCGCCGGGCTCAGCACCCCAGAGCGCCGGGAGATTGCCGTTCTCAAGGCATCTGGCTGGTCTAGCAGCGATGTGCTGGAGGCAAAGCTTTACGAGGCTGTCCTGGTGGCACTAGCTTCCACGGCCCTGGGGATGTCCCTAGGGTTCCTCTGGATTTTTGTACTGGGTGCCCCGGGGCTTCGGGAAGTGCTTGCCGGGTGGTCGACACTTTACCCGGCGCTCCATCTCACCCCCCAGATCACCCTGGGTCAGCTCCTCAGCGTGCAGGCCCTTGTAGCAGGCCCTTTTGTCGCTCTCTCCGTTGTCCCCGCTTGGCGCGCTGCCACCCTCGACCCAATGGAGATCATGCGCGAAGGTGAATGACTCTGTTTGGGGAAGTAGTATAGGGAAGATATATACTCTCTGCAGAGAAGGATGTTCATCCTGTGTCGTACTACGGAACCCCACCTCCTCCCGGTTTTGGTGAGCCTTCTGGCCCTGGCATGCCAGGCCCTATGACCCTCGGGGTTCCCCAGCTTGCCGCCCTCAACGAGCGCAGCTTTGTCCAAGATCTCCTCCTTACCTTGGTCACCTGCGGTCTTTACGGTTTCCACGTCTTCTATGTCACCGAAGAAGAGCTGGCTAGGGCTAGCCACGATCCTAGCATCCATCCCCTCAAGGATCTGCTCCTCTTCGTGTGTACCTGCGGTGTCTGGGGCATCTACGCTTCCTGGCGTAACGCCAAAAAGTACTACGAATTAATTGGCGTGTAAGTTTGGCATCCAACGCAACGAACGATCGACCATCGTGCTCATCACCATCGCTCTTGGTGTCGGCATGATTGGCTGGTACCTCCTCCAGGAGGAGCACAACGCTCTGTCTGCCGTGGGCCACGGTCGCGCTCCCCGCTGACAGAGCGGTAGCATGCCGGAAGTACCCCCTACGCTCTCTCCCGTAGCGAGACGTTGTAAGGCTCGCAGGAACACCTACAGGAGTGAGAACTTCGGGTGCGCAAGGCAATCCCAAAGGGGGTGTGGGTTGCAGAGGCACCCAGGATGAACCCAGGCAATATCCCTCGGTGCTCCATCGGGGTGTGCAAAAGCAACGAAGCAGATACAATGCCACGATTCTGCTATGGCTTCCCCTCCGCTTGGCCCTTACCCTACGGCAGCAGCCCTCGAAAGCTCGTTCCGTGAGCTGCTCCTGGGCGTTGGTGCCACTTCTCTTGTGCTCGGCTGCTCCCGCGAGGGGCGTCCGTTGACTGCCTACAGCCTCGGAGCGGCGGGGGCTCCCGTGGTGCTGTTGACAGCTCTGATGCACGGCTCCGAGGTGATCGGAGCCCTGGCGCTGCGGCGCTGGCTGGAGGATAGCCTCCAGGGGGGAGCCTTCTCGGGGCTTCGTCTTTGGGTGGTACCGGTGGTCAACCCAGATGCACTCCACCATAACATGCGCCGGCTGGCAGCAGGAGGCGCTGCCTTTCAGCGAGGTAACGGTGGGGGCGTGGATCTGAACCGAAATTTCTCCTGGCTTGGGGATGTAAGGCATCCCATGGGGGGTTCCAATCATCCATGGTCCCCTCATTTTCGGGGGTCAACCCCCTTCTCGGAACCGGAGAGCCGAGCACTACGGGATCTGGTTCTGCGAGAGCCTCCGGTGCTGTCACTGGCGTTTCACAGTTTCGGAGAGGTGTTGCTCTACCCTTGGAGCCATCGCTTGGACCCTCACCCGAGGCGGGCAGACTACGAGCGGCTGGGGGCAGCCCTCAATCGCGGTATGTCAGGACGACCTTACAAGGTGAAGGCAGGGGCGACATGGTACCCAATCTGCGGCGACTTTGATGACTATCTGGACAACGAGTTCGGTACCCTGGCGATGACCCTAGAGGTAGGTTGTTTGGATCGTCGATTGCTTCACCCACTGCGGTTGCTCAACCCATTCTGGTGGATGAATCCGCTGGATGTGGAGAGCACGGTGGTGCCTCTATCTTCTGGGCTCAGCGCGCTTCTGGCGGAGGCACGCCGGAGCGTCCTAAAGGAGGCTCGGTCTTCCAGGGGACATTCCTCTCGCGCTAATCTATCGTCGTTCGACGGAATTGCTACCAAAAGGGTCTTGTAGGGAAGCTCCGGTGATTGGGCCAAACAAGGGACGAAATGTACTCAGCTCCATCAGGAGTCGAGCCACCATTGCATGGTGAAATCTCAGAGGTTGAGATAGACCGGAAGCTGGATTGGTGCCAGATGAGGTACCGTTCGGTTCATCGCCTCCTGCCACGATAGACCCTCCAGGAGCACCCAGGCGGCGCGTATCCAGCCCGCATGACCCACTACTAGGTGGTGTGTATCCCCGTGATCCGTGAGGTATGAGCGAACTCTATCCGCAAGTTGCTGGGCGGACTCTCCGCCAGGTGGCCCTTCCCTTTCCCAGCTCTTCATCCACCGTGCGAGAGCTTGTGGCTCCTGTTGTTCGATGTCCAACCAGAGCCGGCCTTCCCATTGTCCTTGATGAAGCTCGGCCAGCCGCTCGTCTTCGGCGTAGGGGACACCGATCCGCTGCGCCAGGATCAAGGCGAGGCCGCGACAGCGTCCAGCCGGTGAGGAAAGAACCTTTTGGATCCCCGGCTCAGAAAGCCTTTCGAGAACTTGGTGAGCAGCGTGTTCGTGGCTCATTTGCACGGGAGGGTCGAAGTGCCCGTAGCAGAGCCCTTGCGCATGTACGGGTGCATGGCGAACGAAGATCATACCGAGAGAGCCTGGCGAGGAAGGCGGTCGGGGACGGAAGCCTCCTCGAAAGTAGCCATCTGGTCTTGGAGCGTGACCGCAGCATCTAGCAGGGGCAATGCCGTGAGGGCACCGCTGGCCTCCCCGAGACGGAGGCCGAGATCCAGCAGGGGGGCGGCTCCGAGAGCATCAAGGGCACGACCGTGAGCAGCTTCCCCCGAGCGGTGGGCAAAGAGCAAAAAATCCTTCGCCCGTGGCAGAAGGGCAAGGAGGACCGAGGCGACTGCGGTGACGATGAAACCATCCACCAGCACCAGTGTGCGCTGGGAGATCGCGGCTCCCATTGCTCCGAGGAGCGCTGCCATGTCTCGGCCTCCGAGGCGACGGAGCAACGAGAGGGGAGCCTGATCATCCTGGACTCGTCGAAGTGCTTCAGCCACTACTTGCCGCTTACGGCACATCCCCTCATCGTCCACGCCGGTTCCGCGGCCTACGGCCTCCTCAGGGGACCAGCGGTGCAGCGCCGCGAGCACGGCGGAGGCCGCCGTAGTATTGCCGATGCCCATCTCCCCCAGGAGGAGGACGCGAAGGTCGTCTCCTAGATCTGCAACGGCCTGCCTCCCATCCTCGACAGCGGTTGTGAAGCAGGCAGAAGACATGGCATCCTCGACTCGAAGATCTCCTGCGGGGAGCTCTGCGCACCTGCCGCGATGGTAGCCTTTTCGGAGGGAGAGGGTGTGGGACTCCTCACCAAGAATTGCAACACCTACATCGATCACCCGGAGCGGTATGCGAAGGCTTCGCGCCAGCACGCTTGCCGCAGCACCTCCTGCAAGAAAATTCCGAACCATCGCCCCAGTGACCTCAGAGGGGTAAGCGGAGACACCGTGGCGCGTAACGGGGTGATCCGTTGCAAAGATCAAGCAAGCTGCAGGACGTGTGCGAGGTCGTGGTGTTCCCTGGATGGCGGCCATCTGTAGCACCAGATCCTCCAAACGACCGAGGCTTCCTGGAGGTTTGGTGAGGCGGGCCTGATGGTCCTCAGCTTGCTTCCGAGCATCCTCGTGAAGCGAAGGAACTTGGAACGTGAGCACTGGACGCACTTACCACGCATGCCCCGTGGTAAGCACGGACCCATGCGAACCCCACCCTTCCTTCGCGGAATCCGGGCTGCCTTGGTCTTCCTGACCCGCATCCCCGTCGGGGGCTTTCCTTACTCGAAAGATGACTGGCGGTGGTCCTCCGCACATTTTCCCGTGGCAGGCTTTGTGGTAGGGCTGACGATGGCAGCAGCCTGGGAGCTCACCCACCGGGCCGGTCACCTGGTGGCCAGTGCCATCGCCATCATCGTGGGTATGCTGGTGACCGGCGCCTTCCATGAAGATGGCCTGGCGGATACCGCCGACGCTCTGGGGGGGGCCTTCGACCGGGAAAAGCTGTTCCTCATCCTCAAGGATAGTCGCATCGGTTCTTTTGGTGGAGCCGCGCTCTTTTCCATTCTGCTGCTCCGAGTTGTCCTGCTGGAACGCCTGGGAGACGATGCTCCCTGGGGGTTGGTACTTGTGCAAGGTTTGGCTCGTACGCCACCTATCTGGCTCATGGCGATCTTGCCTTACGTGACCGTGGACGATGCCTCCCGGAGCAAGCTGGTGACGAGGGCACGATGGCCGCAAGTGTTGGTCGCAAGCGTTTGGGCTGCGGTGGCCTGTGCGTTGGCCTGGTTGTTCGGGGGGCTACGAGGGCTGGAGCCCCTCTGGTTGCTGATAGCCGGGGCGGCGACCGCGATGGTCTGCGGGTACCGTTTCCAGGTGAGAGCAGGAGGGCTCACGGGCGATTTTCTTGGGGCTACAGAGCAGCTTTGCGAGGTAACACTGATGCTTGCTCTCTGCCTCGTTCGCGCTCCTGCATAAGTCGCACTCCTGCGTAAGTAGAACTAGGAGAGTTCACCGACACCCCGGAGCACGCACCGCGCAGAGGCAGGGCTGAGGCTGCGCTTCTCCAGCGTCGGCGCCAGCGTCCGCACTGCTCTCCGGGGAGGGCTTGCCTGCATCCGCTAGGATTCGCCCTCCGTCCGGTGAGTCCTCCGCTGCGGCGGTCACGGAGGCGCCCCCAAGGGCAGCAGCCACAGCGGCGATCAGGCGGCGACGGCGGCGGAGGATGGCACTGCGATCTTCTGTAGGAGGCGAGCTAGGCGGAGACATCCCCCGGAGGATACCAACACCATCACCTGGGATGGATGATGAAGAAGAGGGCGATCACCTTCTTCGTCTTGTACGAAGGCTTCTGCTGCTCTCTTGCCTGCACGTTCTTCCTCTCGGGGTGCGGAACGATTCTGGAAACTGACGAGAAGAGAGCAGGACTTGCGCTCCTACTTTTTGCCCTTCTTGGCCTCCTCGGCAGCATCTCGCTCAGCGTCTTTGTCCCGCTTCTCTTTTTGCTCTTTCTCGCGCGCCTCGATGCGCGCCTTGACCTCGCCGTACTTCTTCTCAAGATCGAGCCAGCGGTCCACGGCCTTTTGACGCTCGCCAGGGGTGTTGGGATAGCCCGGGATCCGGGGGTTGTCGGCGATGACCTTGCCGTAATCCTGCCAAGCGTTCTTGCTCTCCTCAAGTTTGCGCTGGCGCTCGCGGAGATCGGCAAGGGCGAAGCGGACCTTGCTCTGGGTCAAGGCATCGCGGCTTGCGACCCGCAGTGCATTTTGCCAGGAGGCTTCCGCCTCATTGAGATCGCCCTTGAGGAGCTGAGCCGCCCCGAGGAAGTAGTGCCCCTGGGGGTTCTTGTCGTCCTCGGCAATGGCGCTTCGGTAGGCATCGATGGCACTGGCGAAATCCCGGGCTGCAATCAGCTTGTGCCCCTTGATCAACTTTTCGGTGTAGGGAGTGATCCCTTTCATCCCACTGCTGGCATCGTCCTTTTTAGCGTCCTTTTTGTTGGTGGTGCTATCATCGCCTTTCTTCTTCGGCTTGTCGTCGGCAGAGGCGACACTCACCCAGGTCAGCGTGAGCGTTAGGGGGAAGATCCACAGCTTCGGGAGGCGCATTTCTCACGTTTACCACAGGGAACGTGGAAGGGAACCCCCGCAGGACAATGCGGACCATGGCAAGATCGGAGCGATGGCGCTGATCCCCATGAGCCTGCGTCCTTTTCCCTGGTCCTCCTTGCCCCGGCGCACTCGCCTTTCGGTGTTCGCTGCCCACCAAGCCCGCGCCACCCTGATTCCTCGCATGGACGTCGCTCGGGTTGCCTCCGAAGCCTCAACCCTGCTGCGGCAGTCCGTGGAGATTACCCCCAGGGAGATCATGGCTGAGCCTATCCTCCCCGTGGAACACCGCATTGGTATGGAATTTCAAGGTACCGG
>JANWXX010000122.1:7478-11856 GCA_025057345.1 Polyangiaceae bacterium
CGGCTGTCGGTGTTTATCCCCCCCCGGCTGACCTGGGCGCACCCAACCCCCCCCGTGTACCACCGCTTTGGTTTGTTCTTCCCTGGTCCGGGCGGGGGGGGGGGGGTTGGGGGGGCGGCGCCACTCCAGGCGCGGGCCGTGGAGGCTGTGTTGGGACAGGGGCCAACGCTACGCAATCCATTGTGCAAGCTGCCACCGGAGGTGGTTGGAGCTTGGGCAGCTATCCTGATCGTGCTGGCCCGACGTTGTGCTCGAGATGCTGCTCCAAGGTTGGCGGAAGTGCCGAGGACAGGAGAGGCAGCGGTCGTTTCGGCAACGGTGGCGCTGGGGGGAGAGCTTTTTGGGCTTCGCGTAGGGGTTCCACTGGAGGCGATCCCGGCGGTCGAACGATTCGATCGAGCGGCACTTGCAGGGCTCGGGTCGACCCCGCTGACCGTGCCGCTGGTGGGGGCCTGCGGGCTAGTAACCCGGGAGGAACTGGAGGCCATGGTCCCTGGCGCTGCCTGGTTTCCTGGGGATGCCTGGTTCATCCAGCGAGAGCAGGGGAGCTGGTCAGGAATCGGGTGGCTCGTTAGCGGAGGCTCCGAGCGGGGAGCGCAAGTGGAACTTCGATACGATGGGGCCTCCTTGGCCCTTGTGCTGAGGTGCTGCAGTGGATCACTTTCCTGGGAGCCCCCTATGACGTCCTCTTCCCCCGACCCGAAAGCCTCCGAGAATGACCTCGCCGACACCCTTGCGGAAATCCCGGTGGTGGTCCGCGTCGAGGTTGCCTCTGTGACGCTGGAAGCCCAGCAGTGGGCTCGTCTGGGGCCAGGGGATGTGGTGGCCACCGGGGTACGCTTGGGGGAGCCCGTGGTGCTCCGGGCCGGGGGGCATGTCTTTGCCCGAGGAGAGTTGTGCATCTTGGAGGGCGAGCTGGCGGTCAAGATCCTTCAGCGTTGCTGAGTGTTCCGCCTTGATTGCTTTCTGGATAGCCTTCCAAAATCGCACGAATGTTGTCTCCACGGAGGTATTTTCGTGCTCTCTTGCCTTGTCGCTCTGGCTCAGATGCTTTGGTTGACCAGGGCACGCGATGCCCTCTCCCCGTGACTCCCCCTGGCGCCGCAGACATGAGTACGCCGTACCACCAGGTCTTGCCAGGCCTCTCCTTGCCATCGCTCCTTGGGCTTCCCCGAACGCGGATGGACAAGGATTGGTATGGAACTCCGGTACCCTGGGAGGTTTCCTGGGTGGCCGCCTGCTCCCCGGAGGAACTCCTCTTCGGCGCCGTAGTAGAGGCTCCCGCTCGCTGCGAGGAGGGAGCCGGGTTCCGGGAAGGGCTCTGGACTCACGACGTACTGGAGCTGTTCGTCCCTTGCTTGCGGACGACGCTCCATGCAGCGAGGGGGGAGCCGCGCTACCTGGAGCTGAACCTTGCTCCCTCGGGTGCCTGGTGGGCTTGTCTCTTTGAGGGCTACCGAATCCGCTGCCCTAGGCAGCCATTCCCTTGCGAAGTGCGCGTCTGGAGCACGCGCAGGGAGGGCTCTTGGTCCGCTGCCTTGGCGTTGCCTTTGGCACCCATCGGTATCTCTCTAGACCTCCCTCGGCTCCGCTTCTGCGCCATCTTGGGGGAGCCCAGGCGCTACCTAATTCACGGTATATCTCCGGGAGGTACCCCTGATTTTCACCGACAAGTTCTGTCTACGACGGAATGATGAGAACGATGACAGAAAGCTCTGTGGTCGAGGATGAGGGGAACGGACTTTGTTGAACGAAGGGGCAGGTGGTCAGGGCGGGGCAGGGCCCCGGGGACGGGGAATCTCTCCGGAGCGCCCTCTCCTTCTATGCCTCCAACAGACCACCTGCGCCTCCACATTATCCCGGGTGCTCCCTCCCTTCCCGGAAGGCTTGGCGAAGGTCGAAGGCCAGCACCAGCAGCAGATTCACCAGCAACAGCACCCACCACCACCTTATGGCCCCGTGCCAGCTTGCAAGCTCGGGCTTGACCAGCGCGGCGCCGTGGTACTGGGACCAATTCACCCCGGAGAGGCTCCCCAGCAGTGTCACGCTTTGTCCCTCAGAGCTAGCCAGCATCTGGCTGCCCGCCATTAGGAAAAGCACCAGCGCTCCGACGAAGCAGCTCACCGGACCGTAGATGCGACTAGCGCCGGGGACGAGAGCACTTAGTCCTGCACCAACCAGGGCCCAGGCGCGCTTCCCTGGCTCAAGTTTCCCCGGGAAGAACAGCGCCAGGAGTGCAAGCCCCACCAGCAACAGATCCACTAGCGTGGCCGTATACACTGGGGCGAGGCGTATCCCCTCTCCAGAAGATGCAGCATAGAGGGAATCCAGGAGTGAGGAGATGTGTAGAGGATTCGTCGATGTGGTTGTCGCCACATGCTCTCTCCACAACTGGCCCCAATCCTGCTCTGAGGGGGCGGCCAACAGCGGAGCGTCTACCTGGTAGCGACGGAAGCGCTCTGCTCGCGGGCTCGTCGTCGGCTGCCCCAGGTTATGCAGCGCCGCATCTAGGTCGGGTTTCCTACCCAGAGCCTGCTTCCAGAGCTCCTGGGCCTTCGTCAGGTCGCCTCGGACCCTGGCAATGGCACCGAGGTTGGCCAGGGCCTCCGGGGTGCCCAACTGCCGGTAGAGGCGCTCGGCTGTCTCCAGATCCCCGGCTCGGTGAGCGGCGAAGGCCCGGAAGAAGCGGGTGGTAGGGCCATCCGGCGAGGCATCCAGGTAGGCTCGGCTCTCCGGATGCCCCGGGTTGCCGCTGGCCAGAGAGGTCGGTGCGGAGGCTGCCGCCCCGAGGATAGCCACCCCCTGCGCCGCCTTCCAGGAAACCCCAACCATCACCGCTACCGCTACCAGGAACCCTATCAATTCCCTTCGATCCCATCGAGAGAAGGGGTTGGCACGCTTCCACCAGGGGGCCTCCTCTGCATATCGAAGAGAGAAGCTCCGGATCGATTTGATCAGCGTGCAGGCCAGGATGGCGGCGGCGAGGGCCGCCGCGAACTGCACCCATACCCCTGCATGCTCGCTCTCCGGGGGTGTTGGGACGAAGGGGCTAGTGCCGACGGTGCGCTGTGCCAAGGGGCGCCAGCGGGCGGCCTGCTCCCGGTCGCCGCGCCGCACTGCATCTTGCTCCAGAGCAGCGAAGAACCAGGTGGAACCCTCCGAGTTGGGGGCCAGATCCAGAAGCAGCTCGGCGCGCAACAGAAGCCGGGCCCGGTCCTGGTCGTTGCCAAGGTCAACGGGTTTTCCCTCCTCGGCAATACGCCCCAGCAACACCATCGGGATCAGAGCCGTGGTGGCTAGTTCTGGCTCATAGCCCCTCTCCAGGAGCCTCTTCATTCCCCGGCGAAACGCCTGCGTGGAGGCTTCTGGAGAGAAGGCCATCAGCGGCGTAGCCAACATCAGCAGGTCCGAGTCGTAGCGGACATCGAGGGAGAGCGCGCTAGCGATGGCCCTCTGAGCTTCCTCTTCCTGACCAGCGGCTCTCAGCAGCTCGGCGCGCTTGAAATCGATCCAGGGATTGGTTGGATCTTGCTTGCGGAGCTGCTCGAGGCGGGAGAGGGCGGACTCCCGGTCGGCAGGGTTCTTCCCGGCAACCTCCTCCGCCTGGCGCTTGAGGGCAAAGAGGGAGGGGAACTCGGAGGGGAGAACCGTGCCTGGATCCCCCTGACCTGGGCTCAGGGTGAGGACACGTTCCCAACGGTAGGAGCCGCTACCACCCTGGCAGCGAACCTCGTAGCCTGGAGCTCGGGCCACCAGGTCCGTACAAGCTCCAGGGAGCACCATTCGACGCTGGATCGTTCCGGTGGCCGCCGTTGCCTCATAGAGCTGTCCTCCATGACAGAACACTACGGTATCCCCGAGGAGCAGCGGTCCCGGGCTGGGCTGTCCCTTTCGCTGTGGCAACCGGTAGCTCCAGCGGAGCTGCTGCCCCACAGAAGCTCGTAGCTCTACATCGCTCTGCTCCAGGCGGAGCCCCTCCTGGGCCCAGGTCTCCCCCAAGGCAACCACCAAGAAACCGGGTATTCCAAGAAGGATGGGTATCCAGCGCTTGTGCCACGTATCCACGCGAGGCTGCTCCTTTCGGTTGGCTGGCAGGGACACCAGCGGCCAAGGGGGTTCAGCGTACCCTACTTCGCAAGCTGGAGCATCCCCGGGCGGAGACCGAAAAAGCACGAAGCCCCCAGAGGGGGGCTTCTAGGAGGGTGCTCCGGGTCGGGGAGTGGGGGAGGGGGTTGGTCCATGCCTCAGGAGGTGACCAAGAAGCATGCCAGCCGAGGGATGCCCGTAAAAGCACGAGAAAGCCGAGGGTGAGAGAGAAGAATGCGATAAAAATTTATAAATTCAGATATTTGGTCCTGTTCCAAGCTGATCTCCGGGC
>JANWXX010000123.1 GCA_025057345.1 Polyangiaceae bacterium
CGCTCACGGCGAAGGTGCCCACCATGGCTGGCGAGAAGATTGCCTTGGTGGCCCCAGTGGCCCCATGGAGGATGCCTCCCTCGACGACCACCTCCGGTTTTCCATCGCCATCCATGTCTGCGAGTGCTGGCTGGCCGCAACCTACGAGCGTGCTCGTCCACAGTAGCGTCCCGTCGCTCCGGTAGGCCTGCACCGTACCCGCGGTCGTGCAGCCTACGATCTCGCTTCCGGGAAGACCATCCAGGTCACCGCCAGCGATATGCTTCCCCGCGTGAAAAGCCCCCGGGACGGACCACTTCTCGACGATCTGCCCATTGACGATAGAGATAGCATGGAGCGTACCGGCCTGGGTGTAGGCGCCGCTAGCGAAGGTGGTGAAGACGATCTCCGGGATGTCCCGCTCTGTTACCTTCCCGTCACAGTCGTCGTCGTCCAACTGAACGACGATCGGCGTCATCATCACATCCGTCGCTGTCGGAGGAACCACCTGGCCACCCCAGGCGTATTTCAGCTCTGGGGTGAAGTCGACGAAGGACGGCTTAACCTCGCACTTCTGGAGGCAGGTGATTTGCCCCGCGGGCCCCACCCCGCTCTCGCCGTCGGCGCAGATCGGCGGCAGCGGCAGGCAAACCCCCTCCGCCCCGCTCCCTCCCGAGCACTGCCCCGCCGCGCCCCCGCTTCCTGATGGTTCGCTCCCCCCCCGCTCGCAGTACTCGCTCTCCCCGCAGTCGCTAGAGTCAAAGCAGGCCTTGCCTGGTGCCACGCACGTCCCGAAGGAGCAGAGTGTACCTTCCTCGCAGCAACTCTCGCCACAGGCCAGGTGGGCTTTGCAGCAGATGCCCCCAGCGCACAGCCCTCCCTCGCACAGCTCTCCAGTTGGGCACCCGCTTCCGCCTCCGTCCCCGCCCAGCCCAGCCCCCCGCCCCTCCGCTCCCTCCGCTCCCAGACGATGCACCTCCTGCCCCCGCGACCGAGCCCCCTGCCCCCCCTGCTCCCCCGCCCGCTGCTCCGCTCGCGCCCGAAGAACCTCCCCCTCCCGACCCGCTGTCTCCCCCTTGTCCAGAGCTTCCGGAGGAGCCTCCTCCTCCAGCACCGCCAGAGCCAGCAGCCCCCGCCGAACCAGAGGCGCCAGAGGTGCCAGAAGCACCCCCAACGCCTATGCCCGTCCCCCCCTGCGAACCTGCAGCCCCTCCTGCCCCGGAGGAACCTCCGGAGGAGCCCCCGGAGGACCCTCCCTTGCCCGCTAGAGCCCCGCCACCTAGCTCCGCCGAGCTCTCGTCGCTGCCTCCGCAAGCAAGGAGCAGCGAGGTCAGCAGCCAGGCAATCAGGCAAGTACACCGCGAGAGAGGAGAAGGCATGGAGGAATTGTACCTGCTAGAGGCAAGCGCGGTAGATTTTTCTTACCTGCCTTCTTACCTGCTGTCTCGGCGCGCTAGGGCCCGGTCTGCAGCCTCCTCCAGCGCATGAAGGAGCGCACAGCATGGCTCCAGAAGCCGCTCGACGGTGCCCTGATTTTCCATACGTACCACCCTGGGGCGGCCAGGGGCCTCCAGGGTGACAAGCAACCGCATCCGTTGAAGATCTGCAGAGAGAGAACGGATCTTGACTTCGGGCTCGAAGGCCTCGATCCCCTGGAACAGCGGTGATGCCAGCTCTTGGATGGCATCGCTCTCCGCATCGATCAGGTCGACGCCGGGGCCTGCGAAAGGGCACCCGGTGGGGTCTGTTTGCGGCACGATCCGGACTCGGCGCTCGGCCCGTTGGAGCTTGAAGGAGCGGAGCTTCACCCAACCCCCCGAAGCGCGCGGTCGTGCCACAGCAGCATCTCGATGGCTCCAGGGCCCCGATTGAACTGATAGTTGTGGGGGCCGGCTACCTCAAGGAATTCGTGGTGGATGCTCGCCTGCTGCAGCGCTCGGTGGGCCTCTAGGATGGCTTCGCGGAAGAAGTCTCCCTCACTGGTCAACAGCCGGAGCCTTCCCCCGGGGCGTACCTGCCGGTAGCGGCGAGCCATCTCTACCAACCTGGAAGCATCCTCGGGGCGGATGGCTGCTTGGAGTGACCCCACCGTGGCAAATACCTCCGGATGTTGTAGGCCAATTCGCAGCGCCATACGACCACCCATGCTGACCCCATCGATGCCAACGGAACTCACCCCTGGAAAGGAGGTGTGGAGCCTCCCGAGGAGTACCTCCAGCAACCAGACTCCATAGCGATCCGTAAGCTCCTCCCGGGTAGCCCCCGGGAAGTCAGGCGCGTGAGGAAACACGAGAATCATTCCTCCGAAGGGCACCTTGCTCAGTCCACGGTTCAACTCTGACAGACGAGATGGCACCGCCAGTCGGGCGAAGTCTTCTTCCGTAAGCTTGCCACGGTGGAGTGCTGCGAGCGCTTCCCCGATCCGGTAGTCACGGAGCCAGGCATAGGCACCCACCTCAGCCCCCCGCACCGCTTCTCCCCTACCGTGGAGTGCCATCAGCACAGGGTAAGGCCCAGCTCCCTGGGGGACGAGGACCACGACGCGCTCACTACCACCAGCAGAGCCGGAGAAGGACCAGTCGTGAAGGTCGTACCCTTGGGGAGCCTGGGACGCCACGGGGGATGATTGGCGGGAGCAGGCAGCCAATGTCGCCAGAAGCAGGGAGCGGCGAGGAACGTTCACTTCCATCGGAGCCACATTTCACAAGAACTATCGCCCCAGACGCGGCACCGATCCTCTTTCATATCGTCGATGACAGCGCCGGACATCTCTATCGAGCGGGCTGCCCACCCCTTGATGCTAAGGCAGTGCGCTCGGTGAGGGCGCTCGAAATCCAGCACGCGAATTCGCACCTGCCGCTCTCCCTCCTGGATCGGCACTAGTCTTCCGGAGTCGTAGTGGACCTCCCACACTCGAGCTGCCTTCCGGAAGATGTACAGGGGGGAGCCAAGACGGTAGAAGATCCGATAGAGGGTCGGGAGGTTCTGCTCCGCAGCGTAGCGTCCCATCTCATAACACAAGGCCAGATCCCCCTGGCCAAAGAGCTGGTCGATGGTCACGCAGAGGTCGAGGAAGTGTTGATAAGAGGCCCACGTATGGGGGAGGAGGTCACCCCGCAGCAACCGCTGTTGTTCCGGAGACAGGGCGGCGAGCAGGCGCTCCAGGCCCTGGGTGCCGTAGCGTGCCTGGACAAAGTGGAGCCGCGCCAGGAGGGCGCTTCCTTTCACCTGGGCCATGGGGCCAATGTAGACCAATCCGGGGGACAAAAGCCAAGACCCGGCATCACCGGCGCCGCACCAACCGACCCTCCGTATCCCGTTCCTCAGGAGCAGGGAGGCCGTTAGCCTGGAGGGCAGCCTCCACAGCCTTGCGGGGGCCCACCAGCAGGATGGTGGCCTCGTCCGGGGAGAAGGCGCGGCGAGCCAAGGGCAGAAGCGCTTCGCGCGTGGCAGATCCCTGGGCGGCAAGGGCCCGAGCATCGTGGTCCGCAGGGAGCCCCTGCGCAGCGCTCGAGGCCAGCGCCGCCGCGATGGCCTGAAGGGAGCCGTAGGTTTCTACTGCATCCGCTCGGGCCAGAGCCTTGCTCTTGGTTATCTCCTCAGCAGAAGGGCCCTCGTCTGCCATCTTCTTTAGCTCGGCCAGCGTCTCTCGGAGCGCCGCCTCAATAGCATCAGTATGGATCGAGGCCCGCGCTAGGAACATGCCCCCCTGGCGCAACGGAGCAAAGGTGGAACGGGCACCGTACGTCCAGCCGTGATCTTCTCGCAAATTCTGGTTGAGCCGCGAGGTGAAGGAGCCCCCGAGGGCAATGTTGATAAGCTCCAGCAGGGGTAGCTCCGGATTCCCAGAGGAGGCCGACCTGCGAGCCACCGTCATCACCACTTGGGGAGCATCAGGTCGGTCGACCAGCACTGTGCGAGGCGTTGGGGGAAGCGCCGGGAAATCGACCTTGATCTCCACCCGAGAAGGAGCAGCTTTCCACCCTTCAAAGGCACGGTTCAGCTCCTCGATAAGTTTTGCCTGGCTCACATCCCCCACCACGACGAAGGTCACGTTCTGTGGATGCCAGAGGATCTTGTGCCAACGAGCCACCTCTCGGAGCGAGAGGTGGCGTGCGCTGGCGATGGTCCCCTCGGCAGGCCGACCATAAGGGTGCTCCTCCCCCCAGAGTACGGCGGAGGTGACCAGCCGAGCCACCGTGGAGGGATCGTCACCCCGAGCCTTAAGAGCATTTTTCCAGAGGGCTGAAACCCGTTTCCAGTCCGCTTCTGCATGCCGCGGCCGGGTGATAGCAGCCCCCAGCAGCACCAGGGCTTCGGAGAATTTTGACGAGAGCACCTCCAGGGTCACGGAGCTCTTTTCCCGGTCGGCACTGCTGCGCAGCTGAGCTCCCAGATCCTCCAAAGCGCGAGAGAAAGCCACCGCGTCTAGCTGATCGGTACCCTCGTCCAGCATGTCAGCGGTCAGGTAAGCGCGCCCGGGGAACTTCCCATCAGAGGAAGCTCCGTGAGGAACCAGCGCCACCAGCGATACCAGGGGAAGCCCGTGACGCTCCAGCAGCCAGATCTTGGAGCCCGCGGGGCCCTCGAACACCTCAGGGACTGGTGGCACGAAAGGCCCAGGGTCTGCCACCACAGGGCGCTCGCCCAGCGGGTCTATAGTAGGAGGCACCGACGAGGCAGGAGGCATCTCCGCCGAAGACGGAGGCAGTGGGACCAGGATCGGCTCCGGGTTGGCCGAACAAGCTAGCAGCATCGCTGCCAAAGTCAGAAGAGGGGTGCTTCGACCGAGCAAGATCATCTCTTGCCCCCCTTGGAAGAGGATTTCTCCTGAGGGACAACCCGCAACATCACTCGCTCATCGGCCTTGAGAGTGCTCTTCGCCCATTCGTGGATGGAGGCGGTCGTAGCGTTCCGGTAGCGGGCCAGATCCTTCGGGAGGAACCCCGGATCTCCAGCGGTCACCTCATAGAGATTGAGGAGACGAGCCCGGTTGGGCAGGGACTGGAGCCGGTCGATGAAGCCGAACTCGTAAGCGTTGCGGGCGCGCTGTAGCTCGTCAGCAGTGATCCCCTTGGCCAGCACATCGGAGAGAGCTGCATCCAGGGCTTTCTCAACCTTGTCTGGATCGACACCGTCCCGGACCAGTACCTCAATGGTGAAGACACTTGAGAGATCCTGGGATCCTTGAGAAGCCTCGACAGACTGGGCCAAGGGTTGATCATAAACAAGGGATTTGTAAAGCCGGCTCGACTTGCCCAACGTCAGGATGGCAGCCAGAAGATCCATCTCGGCATCGCCCGGAGCGAAGCGGGCGGGAGAGTGGTAAGCGACCACAATCTTGGTGAACTCCACCCGATCCTGGATCGTCTCCCGGACAACTTTGCCTAGAGGCCGAGGGGCAAACGGAGGCTGGCGGGCAGGGCGCTGGCCGGCCGGGATAGCCTCAAAGTAGCGCTCGACCAGGGCCCGCGTCTCCTCAGGGCGAATGTCGCCAGCGATCACGAGGGATGCATTGGAGGGTACATAGTATTTCGCAAAGAAGGCCCGTACATCGGCGACGGAGGCAGCCTCCAAATCCTCGTGGGAGCCAATGACTGGATGGTGATAAGGGTGCCCCGGAGGGTAGAGGAGCTCTGGCAAACGAAGCTCAACCTTGCCATAGGGCACGTTCTCGCTGGTCTGTCGTCGCTCATTACGCACCACATCCCGTTGGAGATCCAGGCGAGGCTGGTCGATTTCCTGGCCCAGGGTAGCGAGGCGATCCGCCTCCAGCCAGAGTAGGAGGGGAAGTGCTGGGGTGGGGCCGATCTCGTGGTAATCGGTCAGATCGCTGCTGGTCCAAGCATTGTTGGAGCCCCCAGCACTCTCCATCCAGGCGTCGAACATCTTGGGCGGCACTCGGGTCGTCCCCATAAACATCAGGTGCTCAAAGAGGTGGGCGAAGCCGGTGCGCTTGGGTTCCTCATCTCGGGAGCCCACCCGGTAGATCAGGTTCACTGCAACCTGCGGTAGCGTGTGATCCTCGTGGAAAATCACCGTAAGATTGTTCTTGAGACGAGTCCGAGTGAAGGAAAGCTCTTGGGCCAGAGCGACGCTGGAATCGTGGCAGAGTGCGGCAGCCAGCGCAGCAGCCAGCAAGGTTCGGGAGGCAACCATCGGCGGCGAAGATAGCGCGCTTTGCTTCCCCTGGCTCCCCGCTTGCACAGCAAGACGGATGCGTGTAGCCCCTGGCAGCCGTGCTGGTTCATCGCGCTCTTGTTCTGGGGTTGCTGCTGCTGGCAGCCTGCTCCCGCCGCGACCCGTACTCTGGCGATGTCCCGCCGCCCTCCTCGGTCGTCGTGGTTGATGCTGCTCCGCCTTCATCACCTCTGTCCCTGAGCGTTGATCCCCCTTCTCCGGAGAATTCACCTCCCTCGACGGCTTCTGCACCTAGTGGTGACGACGAGGAGGAGCCCGACGGCGGAGCTCCGGTTCCACCCGCTGCGACCAGTAGCTTCGAGGAGGGCGAGCCTCCGCTGGCCCCAGAATACCTCCCAATAGAGGGAGGTGAGCACCGCCTAGCAGCCATTGCCCGAGAGGCATGGATCTACGCTGGTCCGAACGACGAGACTACCAAGCTCGGCTACCTGCGAGCCGGAGCCGTGGTGGACCGGGGCGAGAAGCCGGTAGCCATCACCAAGCGGTGCAAGGGCGGCTGGTACCGGGTGCTGCCTCGGGGCTACGTATGCAACGGAAAGCGAGCCACCATCGATCTTCAGCATCCGGTGGCAGTGGCCTCCTGGCGGCGCCCGGCCCGGGGAGAACCGCTGCCCTACAAGTATGGTCGCTCCCGGGAAGTCCCCCCCTACCTCTACCACCGGGTTCCCACTCCTCGGGAGATGGAGCGTGCAGAGCTGATCCGCTTCAAGGAACAGGTGCAGATGTATCCGAAGTCTCGCTTCGTGCCGCTGGTGGGCGAACCGGAGCCTCTACCACCCTTTCTAGCTAGTGGGCGCAGCCTGGTGAAACCCTTTGGGGTGACGCAGCGGTTGCATGTGGGCCCCCACGAGGGCAAAGCAACGCCCGGATCTGCCTTCGCCTTCCTCAGCATTCACGATGTAGAAGGGCGTCTCTTCGGCCTCTCCACCGATCTCAACCTTATTCCCCTGGATCGCATCGACCTAGCGAAGCTGACCGACATCCATGGTGGCGAGGTCGACGATCTCCCAGCAGGGTTGACCGTTCAGACGGGGGTACCTCGCTTCCGCATGGGTGCGGACCACATCCCTCGAAAGGACGGCGTCCTGGAGCGCTTTCAGACCGTAAGCTTCACGGGCCGGACCCAAGGTGAGCTCTGGGAGACCAAGGAGGGGTTCTGGGTGTCCACCCAGGGAATGAAGATCTTCAAGAAACGAGACTCTTGGCCGTCGTTCCTCAAGCCCGACACTAGCACCAAGTGGATCGACGTAAGCATCCAGCACCAAGTCCTCATCGCCTACGAAGGTACACGAGCAGTCTATGTGACACAGGTTTCCACAGGTTTGGCTGAAATGGCCGACCCGGAGACCACCACCGCCACTAAGCGAGGTAGCTTCTCCATCAAATCCAAACACGTTACCACCATCATGACGGGTCAACAGCAGGTAGACGACTACGAGCTGTCGGATGTCCCTTATGTGCAATACTTTGAGGGGAGCTACGCGCTGCATGCAGCCTATTGGCACGAGAAATTTGGGCGTCCTCGAAGCCATGGTTGCGTCAACCTTCCTCCCAAGGACGCTGCCTGGCTCTTCGAGTGGACCGACCCCCAGGTGCCCAAGGACTGGCACGGCGCTTTGGCCCACGGGGGCACCGGCACCATCGTCCACGTACGTTATTGATCAGGTAAGGCGCTTCAACGCCTCCCCAATGGCGGCAAGCCCTTGGTCAATGTCGTCATCGCTGACCGCATAGGAGAGACGCAAGTAGCCAGGAGCCCCAAAGGCACCACCACCCACGGTGACCGCATGTGCATGGTCCAATAGGTACATCGCAAGCTGGTCGTCGTTCTCGATCGCCTGATCACCGGCCCTCTTGCCGATGTTCTGGCGGAAATCTGCAAAGGCGTAGAAGGCCCCCTCCGGCATCCGGCACCGCACGCCGGGCAGCCGGTTCAACCCCTCCACCATACGACGACGCCGTCGAGCAAAGGCCTGGCGCATCGCCTCTAGCTCGTCCCGAGAGCCTAGCAGCGCTGCCACTGCCGCTGCTTGGCAGATCGCCGCTGCATTGCTTGTGCTCTGTCCCTGAATCGTATCCAGCGCCCTGGCCAGCCTGGGCGGTGCCACCGTCCAGCCGATGCGCCAACCGGTCATGGCAAAGCTCTTGCTCACCCCATCCACCACCACCAGCCGATCCCGCAGGTCTGGTGCTACCACCGCCATCGATCGGTGCTGGAAGCCGTCATAGGTCAGATCCCCGTAGATCTCGTCGACGATGACCCAGCAGTCGTGGCGTCCCAACACCTCCGCCAGCTCCTTGAGCCGCTCCTCGGTGTAGGCTCCGCCGGTCGGGTTGGACGGCGTACACATGAGGACCGCTTTTGTCTGCGGCGTCAATACTGCCTCTAGCGTCTCAGGACGAAGCTGCCACCCGTCCTCCTCCCGGGTTTCGGCGATCACCGGGGTCGCCCCCATCATCCTCACCTGTTCCGGGTAGCTCACCCAATACGGTGCCGGAATGACCACTTCATCCCCCGGCTCGTAGAGTGCCATCGCCAAATGGAATAGCGCCGCCTTCGCCCCCACCGACACCGTCACCATCTCCGGAGTCGGAGCCCACCCTCGATAGCGGGCCGTCGCCTCGCACACCGCCTTCCTCATCGCTGGCGTCCCTGACACCGGTGTATACTTCGTTGCTCCTCGTTTTGCGGCCTCATAGGCCGCCTCTGTAATGAACGCCGGAGTTGGGTAGTCAGGCTCCCCCACTGCGAACGCGTACACCTTGTGCCCTTGCTCGCGCAGCTTGAGGGCTCGGGTGTTCATCGCCAGAGTGGCACTTGGGGCTACGGCGTCGAGACGCCGGGACAGGTGCAAGGGCATGGTGCGTTCTCCAAGAAGGGCCCCTCATAGTGCGGCCCTTGGGGAAGCACCAGCGAAATGTCGCGGTGCGTTACCGCTCAGGCCTTGGTTTCGGTGGTTTTGCTATTCGACCTACCGAGGGAACCTCCCTCCATCTGTTTGAGTGGGCTCTTGTCGTCGTCCTCCCCCTCCTTGAGACCCCGCTTGAAGTTCCTGATCCCGTCAGCGAGGCCCTTGCCAATGTCACTCAGGCGGCCCGCCCCGAACAGGAGCAGAAAGATGACGGCGATTACTAGAAGCTCGCCCATGCCAATGCGTCCACCAAACATACCCAGGGATTACCACCCTGGTGCCATCATCGCAATCGGCGCTCCTTGTGTTCGTATTATGTCCGTCAGTACCTAGTGTTGCCTATCTTGGAGGCAGGCCTACCAAGATGGAAGAACTCAAAGAGAGCCGCGCACCAGCAGGATGAACACAGTGCCCCCCAAGAAGATGCGGTAGATTCCGAAGGGGGCGAGCCCAGCATGGGCTAGGTAGCGAAGAAATCCGGCGATCACGGCCCAGGCGACAAAGAACGAGGTGAGGAGGCCGATAGCCATGGCCGGGAGGGAAACGGTAGCAAGGAGCAGCTTCCAGGATTTAAGGGCCTCATAGGCGGTCGCAGCACCCAGGGTTGGCAGCGCCAGCAGGAAGGAGAATTCCGCGGCAGTGGCGGTGGAGAGGCCAGCGATCTCGGCGGCCATCATGGTACACATAGCGCGGGAGGCGCCGGGCCAAAGGGAGAGACACTGACCCATGCCAATCCAGAGAGCGCGGCGGGGGGTGACGTGGTCGAGACCCTCAAGACGCTCGCGTCCGCAAAGGAGTCGAGGGAGAGCGAGCATCAGGAAGCCACCAAGGACAAGAGCTGCAGCGACAGGAGCGGGACCAAAGAGAAAGTACTTGATCACCTTGCGGAGCCCTAGCCCTACGATGGCTACCGGAGCAAAGGCCACGAGGAGTGCCAGAGCTAGGTCGAGGGAGCGAGGCTCGCGGCGCAGCAGTCCGGAGAGATGGGCCCGGAGGAGTTGCCGATAGTGGACGACAACGGCCAGCAGAGCGCCAAGCTGAATGACAATCTCGAAGGCGTGAGCCCCCTCGCCACCAAGACCCAGGAGATGACCCGCCAGGATCAGATGTCCGGTAGAGGACACGGGCAAGAATTCGGTCAGCCCCTCGATCAACCCAAGGAGTGCGGCCTGCCACAAGTGCATGGAGCGCAGGGTAGTAGCACACCCGCTCAGTTTCCTGCGAACCTCTTGCTACGATGAGAGAGTGAAGGCCCTTATCAAGGTGGGTTACGCTTGCAACGAGCACTGCACGTTCTGCCACACATTGGATGTGCGGCATATCGAGGACAGTGCCGAGAGTGTGTTCTCCAAGATTCGCCGGGCCCGGGAGCTGGGTCACAAGATGGTGGTGTTCTCCGGTGGGGAACCCACGATCCGACCCGAAATTGATGCATGGACTTCGTATGTGGCTTCCCTAGGCCTTGACCTGGGTTTCGTCACCAACGGGCGCCGCTTTGCCTACCCTGAATTTGTCGAGGCCATGCTGGCCCGCCGTCTACGCTACGTTTACCTCTCGTTCCACGGAGGTACCGCCCGGGTTCACAACAGTCTGGTTCGGGCGAATGCCTACACCGAGTCTCTCCGAGCCATCCATAACCTTCACGGCCGTGTCCCGGTCCTCACCGTCAACTGCGTGGTCACTCCTACTAACCTCGGCAAGCTCCGGGAGCTGGTCGATCTCCTCCTGCCCCTGCGGCAGCTCACCCTGAAGTTCTCCATGACCGCACCCAAGGGCGGGGGGGACAAGCTCTTCGAGCATGTCATCCCCCGGATCACCGACTGCGCTGCCGCCGTTGCCGATGCTATCCGCTACGGTACTGAGCGCCGCGGAGAGGCACCAGGCCCACGCTTCGGTCACGATGGTATCCCACTCTGCCTCCTTCCAGGTATGGAAGATCTATACGATGACCTACGGACAAATGAGTTTCGCACCATGTCCGAGGTGGGGGAGCCTGATTTCTTCCCCGTGGATGATGTACTCAAGGTACAGCCGGAGGAGCCTTGTGGGCGGTGCTCACGACGAGGACCCTGCCCAGGCCTGTTCCGTGGCTACGTCGAGCGCTATCCAGAGGACGTCCAAGCCCTCACAGCACAGCCTGGACCTCGGAGCAATTCTTACAACCTAACGCCCACTCGGGATATCCTCCGTCCTCCGGGGGCGCCCTGCCCGATCAAGACAGATGGGGTCACCAGCTACGACCGGGGACGCTCGCTGTTCTTGCGGCTTAGGGATCGAATGAGGCTCCATGAAACCCAAACCCGCGATTTTGCCGACGTCGAACTTCTGGCGATCAAGGAAGATCTAGGACAGCTCTACGTGGACCTCTCGAACAAGCTAGCGCCGGATGATTTTCCACGGGATCTCCGGAAGCTACGTCTTCTGGACGAGTGCGTCCGCTGTGAGGACCGCCCACGCTGCACCGGTTGCTGGGCACCACTCCCCCATGACGTATTCACTCGGGACGATGCTCGGGTCCACGAACTGCTCCGGGAGCTCTCCGGGGATATCCTCGACGTGGGTGCCGGTGAGGGAAAATACCTCAATACCCTCGCTCCCCGGGCCCAGACGGGAGAGGTCCGTTACACAGCCCTGGAGCCCGATGCCACCCGAGCCCATCTGCTCCAGCAGCGCCATCCCTGGGCAAGTTTCCTAATAGCA
>JANWXX010000124.1 GCA_025057345.1 Polyangiaceae bacterium
CGAGCACTAGCGAAGCAACACCCCACAACCACCATGACTTGAGCTTCATACTTCCCGCTTAAGCACGCACCATGCCATGCCCTGTCCTACATTCCCCCTGCCATGCTCTCCTCATTTTACCGTGTGGGGTCACCTATACCCTGGACCTCACCTCCTCACCGGGTGGGGCGACGGGACTCCAGGGGGAAGGACCAGGGGATCAGACCGATTCGCCGAGGGCAACGGGGTCGAGTTCGGTGGGGCGAGCCAGGGGGACGAGATCTTCACTCAGGGGAGGGGCAGAGTCGAAGTGGCGAGTGCGGTCCGAGAAGGTGACGGGGGACGCACTGTCGTCGAAGTCGAGCTGGGGCAGCTGGGGTAGGTCGGAGGGGAGCAGCGAGTGGAAGGCGATGGCCGCAGCGGAGGGGGCATCACCGGTAAATAGCTCAAAGTCGAGGATAGGCTGGGTGATGAGGTTCCAGCCGCGACGGGGGGCGATGAGGTTGAAGCGCCGAGCCAGCCAGCCAGGGATGAGGGTGGTGAAGGTTCTGGCAAGGCGTTCCGGGTTATCCAGGGTGCGGAGCATGCGCTGGTAGGTGATGGCACCGTAGGCTTCGATGAAAGCTTCGGCTTGCTCACGCTTGCGGAGCCAAGCGACAACGCCGGGCTTCTCGGCTTCGGGGTGGAACTGAGTACCCTCAATGCCAGGGGCGAACGCGAGGGCGAGGAGACCACGACCCTTGGAAACGCCGTCACGACTTTCCCGGGCGAGGAGCTGACCGCCTAGCTCCTGGAGGCGGCGCTCGTTGAGGTTGACGGCCTCCCAGCTCCGGTTTTCGAAGGCGAAGAGGCGGTCGCGGAAGGGAGCCGTCAGCGGGTGTCGGAGACCGTCTTCGGTCATGTAGACCGGCATGACACCGAACTTGCGGCTGGATCGCTGCACCATATCCGCCACCTGGTAGTGGATGATGAGTAGCTCGAAGGTATAGCAGACGCCTAGCAGCCCTGGGGCAGCGGTTTCATCCCGAAGGTTGCGCTCCACGATGGAGTCGAGCCAGCTGCGGTAAGCGGAGAGCCAGGGTTCTCCGTCGTGCTCGAAGGGGCTGCCGGGGCCCCCGGAGGAGAGGTAGAGATCACAGTCATCGGGGGGCAGCTCGTGGCGGTTGCGCGGCTGCACGATGATTAGTTGGGGGTCGAGGCCCGGGTTGTGCGCCTTCACCTTGGCGAAGAATCCGTCGATGAGCACCCGGAAGCAGCGTATGGCCTGGTTGGGGTGCCCGTTGTTCATATCCACAAGGCAAAGGCGGAGGGAGGACTGCATCAGGAAGGGGGCGTTTGTAGCACAAACGCGGGGCCCTTGGTACCCGTCCCACCCACGATCAGGATTTTGGCCCGGAGGGGGTAGATATGGTAGCGACCCGGAATGGTGGCCAAGCGAGGTCAATTGTCCCAGGCGACGCAGGACCGGATCCTACCGGTAGCCGAGCGAGTAGGTCTGGAGGAGCGCTACGCTGGGCGAGGGGTGACCATTGCGTTCCTAGATGCGGGGTTCTATGCCCATCCGGATCTGATGACGCCCCGGACCCGGATCCGGGCGTACTACAACGTGCTGACGGGAGATTCGGGGGTGGAGCATTTGGTGATACCGCACCCGTCCGCCTGGCACGGGATGATGACCAGCGTGGTGTGCGCAGGTAACGGCTATCTCTCCGGCGGACGCTATCGAGGACTGGCTCATGAGAGTGACGTAGTGCTCATCAAGGTGGGGAGCTTGTCGCGGATCCGCCATGACGACATTGCCTTGGGGATCGAGTGGGTGCTGGCCAACATGGTACGGCACAACATTCGGGTGCTTAACATCTCTTGCGGTGGGGACTACGAGGCAACCTACCTGACCGATCACCTCTCCCGAATGGCGGAGGCGGCCGTGCGTCAGGGGATTGTGGTGGTCTGTGCTGCGGGGAATGCGGGACACGAGCCGGGCCATCCGGTGGTACCTCCGGCGAGCGCTCCCTCCGTCATCACCGTGGGGGGGCTCAATGACGAGGGCAACCCTCGACTCGGGAAATTCTCCACGTACCACTCCTCCTACGGCCCTACCATCGATGGGCTCCAAAAGCCGGAAGTGATCGCCCCTGCCATCTGGCTGGCAGCACCGCTCCTTCCAGGGACACCTACGGCGGAAGAAGCACGGCTCCTCAACCTGCTGGACGCTGCCGAAGACCACGAACTCCAGGGGATTTTGGCGGCCCATCGAGGTGTCTCTCGGGTACTCGACGAGGCTGTGGGCCGCGAGCCTTACCTCATCCGGCAAATCATCGCGGCTCAGCTTCATGACCAGAAGGTGATCGATCAGCATTACAAGCATGTGGACGGAACCTCCTTTGCTGCCCCCATCGTCTCCAGCATCGTCGCCTGTATGCTGGAGGCGAACCCTGGGCTCCGGCCCCACCAGATCAAGCGAATTCTCATCGATACGGCCCAGCGCCTCAACCATGTGCCAGTGGATCGACAGGGGTGGGGGGTAGTGCAAGCGGCGGCAGCCGTTCGGGCTGCCGAATCCCGCCGGTGAGTTGAGGTAAGGGGTCGCTTACGAAGACATCAAGGAACCAGGCTCCTGAGGCGCCGTTGAAGCCGTCGATCTGGACGAAGTAGGTACCCTCATCGAGGGTCAAATCCAGAAAGCTGCGCTGGGGGAGGGTGCCGATGGTGCAGCCCAGGGAAACCTCCTTGCCGGGACAACCGGGGCCTTTGCGGATATTGAGAAGCGTGGGGTAAGCACTCCCGTTCATGTCAAAGACAACCCGCTTCTTTTGTGGGAGGTCAAGGCGAAGCATCTGGTCCGGTGCGTTGGGGGCATTTCCCTGATCACATCCGGCGGCATATTGAGCATTTACGTTGGCCGTATTCCCCTGGAAGGAACCTCCTTCGAGGGGGATCAGCTGGGCATCCTCGCAGGTATCTGCAAAGGGAACGAAAAGGGGGGGGAGGCTCTTGCGTACCAGAGGGGTGAGCTGAGCCGGGGTCGGGGAGCTAAGATCAACGATGACCCGGTAGTCTCCCGGGGTGACGTTGCGGAGCGGGAGGCGGAGGGGGGAGGGGAGGGCGGACTTGCAGCTGAGGAGATCGGAGGACGTGCAGGCAGGATGGGCAAGGGAGAGGGTGCCAGAAGTAGAGTTCGAGGTGCGAAGGACCAGCAGTAGGTCGCTGGGCTCTTGGAGGGGGAGGGAGAAAGCTGCGTCCGGCTGTCCGATGGAGCAGAGGGTGTGGTCGTCTGTGTGATCGGTCAGATCGAGGGCGCGATCCTTGTTGGGGGCGAGAAGCGGGGGGCTTGGGGAGCAGGACTCCTCCGGGAGGGGATCGGTGGGTGGGGAGAGGGTGACCAGCAAATTGAGGTCACTCCCTGCGGAGGAGGCGACGGAGACATAGATAGGGCCCGGTCCGAGCTTACGGGCGAAGGCAGAGGCGAGGGAACCCGTGGCGCAGGTGATCTCGTCCGTGAGCAGGGAGCATGCAGCGTTGCGGATGGATGCGACAGCGGTGCCGACACCGTCCGCAGGGGAGGCAAAAACACGAACGTCGTAGGGGTGATCCAGCTCCATGCGATAGACCAAGTCGGGGAAAGTGGGGGAGCCACATTGGCTGGGCACGTTGGGGCTTGTCCCGACGATCGGGGCGACGGTAGGGGTATCGGGGAGAAGTAGCGCAGCGGTGCTGCAGGTTTCGTTGGCAGGTGGCGAGGAAGCCGGGCCAAGTTGGTAAGAGATGGAAGCGGTGGTGTCCTGGGAGCTGTAGACCAGGAGGGGGTAGACGCCAGGGGCAAGGCTGTGGACACGGAGCTTGGCGACCTGACCTCCGGCGGTAGAATTGGGCACGGAGACGGCGCAGGCCAGCTCCTCTTCGGCAACGCCACACTGTTTGCCCAGGCTAAAGGCGTTGATGCCGGAGGGCCAAGTCACGCGCACGTCGACCTGGCGAGGAGGCCCCTCGGGGACGATGAGGCCGGCGACTACCTCCCGGAGCGAGGGGAGGGAAACTGGAGCGCAGGTAGAACTGGTGTCGAGCTTAGCTCCAGCCAGGGAAATGGAGTAAAGCCCAGGGCCGGGGAGGAGAAGCGGGTCATCGCAGCGGTCATGGGCAGGCTGGATGCAGCCTTCCTCGTCGACCTGGCCATCGCAGTTATCGTCGACGTTGTTGCCGCAGATCTCCGCTGCCTTGCTGGAGATCCTCGGATGGGTATCGTCGCAGTCGCCTCCCTTGCAATTGGCATCCACATCCCCATCGCCGTCTGCATCCCGAAGGACGTGTTGGCAGGAGATACCCAGTTCATCCTCGATGCATTTGTCGATGGTGCAGACCTCGCCGTCGCTGCAGGTGATCGGAGGCCCTGGTCGGCAGCCTAGTTTGGGGTCGCACACCTCGGAGCCGTTGCAGGCACTATCGTCAGCACAGACCTTGTCGTCCGGGATGTTGCGGCAGCGCCCTGCTTCCGGATCGCAGCGGTCCAAAGTGCAGGGGACGTCGTCGCCGCAGTCCTCATCGTTGACGCAGGGCTTCCCCAAGGTGGGGTCATTGCCACCGTCGGCAAGGCCCGCCTCTGCATCCTTTGCACCTCCGTCGGGGGACTCTCCGTTTGGGCCTGCGTCTTGGAACGAGCTGAACGGGGCAAGGTTACTCCCCTGGCTGCATGCAAGTAGGAGCAAGGCCAACGCATGGAGCAGGACAAGAGGAGGACGAACAAGGAGCACGGAGAAAGATCTAGCGGAGAGGGAGGGGGGGTCTCAAGGAAGGCGTGCCATGGCATAGTGGGAGCTCATGGCCACCGATCGTCTGACGCGACAGGAACTGAGCTGGTTGCTTGCCCAGGAGGCTCGTGCTGCTGCGAGCCTGCTTCGCAAAGGAGTTTCTGGCCTGAAGATCGAGGAGGTTCCTTCCGGGGTGGAGGTTAGCTCAACCCTTGATATGCTGGACGATGCGGTAAAAACCTTGGCGACGCTTCAGAGCGGGGGAGCTTCCCACAGCCGCCGGGGTCGCATCGACGTGGCTGCACTGTTGCTGGAGTTGGCCCCTCATGCTTCCCTCAACTTGGAGCCGGGGAGCGGTACCGAGATTTTCACCGAGGAGGCGGAGCTACGACGTATGTTGCAAGTGCTGCTCAGCATGGGGGCCCCCACCGGGAATGGGGGAAGTGCCATCAACATTCATCGCCAAGGGGAGCAGATCCGAGTGGAGGTGGAGTTGGGCCCCGACTCCAGCGCGATTTCCAGCCTCGAAAAGGCATGGCTCCACCGGATGGCAGTACGTCATGGAGGACAGCTGGTTTTCGAAGGAAATCGGGTAGCGCTGGGGCTTCCGGCAGGGGCCGAGAAGCGGGAGCTGGACGAGCTGCGCCGCGAACTGGCTGCCGCCCAGGAGCAGGGGGAGATGTACGCTCGGGAGATCGCGGCCATGTTCGCCCGGAAGGAGGAGGAGCCTGCGCCACAAGTGACCCGGGGCCCGACCCTTGCGGCTCTTTGTGGTTCGCTGGCCTCGGCGCTGCGCCCTGATCTGCATGCACTCCGCGAGGAGGTCAAGCCCGCAGGTCAACCTCGCCTCGCGTCGCTACTCTCCCTGGTCGACTTCCTGGAGCGCTTGGGTCGGGCACCTGTTGCCCGCTCCTTCGTAGATTTGGGGCGGGCCCTTCGGGATGCCGTGAGTGCTCACCAGGGGCGGGCAGAACGGAAGAAGGTCACCTTGCGAGGCGAAACGTCGGAAGCGACGATCCAGACTAGCCCGGAGGCTCTGACTCTCCTGCTGGATTTGCTCTTGGAGCAGGCGATCGAGGCCAGCCCTGCCTCCTCGCAGGTGACCTTCTTCCAGCTCCCAGAAGGGGGGTTTGCTCTGGAGGATGAGGGTACGGCGGTTCCTGTGGACGCACGGCAAGCACTCCTTGAGCTTCGTCTGGACCCTGGTTCCCTAGGACGCCCCCACGGGGTTCATCTCGGATTGGCCTCGGCCCTTGCCCTGTCGGTTGGGGCCACGCTACGCCTCGACGAGGCTTCCGGGGGAGGGCTTCGGGTTACGGTCATTTTCTGAGCAAAACCAACCCCGGGCTCGCTTGGAAGCGGCAGAGGGTATAGGCTCGCTTCGCGATGAACGTACTTGTGGTCGAAGACCAAGACGCCATCCGTCGGATGATCGAGGCCTTGATGGCGGCGCGTGGTCATACGGTCGCTTCCGCCCCTACAGGCCCCAAGGCCCTCGAAGCAGCGCTCCAACGCCCCCCTGACATCGTCCTCCTCGACATCAACTTGCCCGGTGGTCTTGACGGCATCGAGGTGTGCAGGCGACTTCGGGATGCACCAGAAACCTCAACCGCGATGGTTGTCATCATCAGTGCTATGGATGACCCGGAAACCCGGAGCCGAGCCTTCGAGGCAGGGGCTATGGCCTACTACACCAAACCCTTCAGCCCTACTGCGCTCCTCAAGGAGATCGACACCCTCACCCGCAAGCACGGAGAGGGAGGCTAACAGCAGGTCGAGGAAGCGCTTGGCTCGATCCTCCGCCATGCGAAGGATCTGATCTCGCTCCTCGTCAGGAATGCGGAGGCGCGATGCCAAGTTGTTGAGCAGCGCCTTCTCCTTTTCGTCTTGGTGCCCGTCGACATAGGTAAGGAACACCGCATGCTGGAGCAGCACTCGACGATCATCGGCATCCAGATCGGTGAGGGGAATGTCGTCGAGCGTCTTGGGCTCGGCTGCATAATCGCGGATCATCTGTGCCTCGTTGGCGTTGGCGTCGAACGCTTGGAGCAACGCTTCGATGACCTCTTTCTCGTCATCCTCAACGCGGCCGTCGGCCCAGGCCACGGCGCACAGCGACTTCAGGATGGCCATGTTCTGCTCATGCATGGTCAGCACTATCGGCGCATCCCTGTGGGCCGTCAACCGCAGGCAAGATCCCGCTGGGCGGCTTCCCATCCCAGGAGGGCCAACTTCCGCGGTCGACCCCAACGATATCGCCCGATAACTCCAGAGCGGTGGATCACCCGGTGACAAGGGATCAACCATCCTACCGGGTTGGCCCCTACGGCGGCCCCTACCGCCCGCGCTCCTCGTGGTGAACCCGTTACGGCAATGGCCAGCGCGTCGTAAGATACGAGCGCTCCAGCGGGGATCCTCAGCAGCGCTTCCCACACCTTCCGCTGGAAGGGTGTTCCCCGGAGATCTAGCGCAAGCCGAGGGCGCTCCGAGGCGAAGAGCGGGGGGGCATATTCCTCCACTGCAGCGAGATTCTCTCGGAAGATCGCCTGGGGCCAGCGTCGGGTCATCTCCTTGAGCGCATCCTCGCGTCCTTGTCCGATGGAGAACGTGAGGCCACAAAGCCCCCGTGGTGACACCATGATCAGCGCTTCTCCGAAGGGAGACTCGATCCATCCGTGGCAGATCTCGATCCTATCCCCTCCTTGGCAGTGCTCTGTCAGCGACCGCCTGTCGTAGGCCAGGAACCGATCGTAGAAGTGCATCGAGCCAAAGATCTCCTGCTCTGCGGAGGCCAGTAGCACTCCCCGGCTGGCTTCCAGGCAGGCCCTGGTCCTCTCCGGTGATAGGTAGTGGAGGAAACGCTGAGGGCTAACCCCTGCCCAGCGGGTGAACATCTGCTGAAAATGGAACTTGTTCAGACCCACGTGTGCCGCCGCCTCCTCCAGGGAAGGCCGCTCCAAGGAGCGAACAAGAAGGAATGCGAGGGCCTGCTCGATCTTCGCATAATCGCGGCTCATCTTGCCGAGGATGGGCTGACTTGCCACCGCTGCCTACCCGGTACTTGCACCGTTCTCCTTGTGCACAGGTCGCTGCGCTATCACGTGTCCTGCCCGACCAAGAGTGGTCCCCCTTGAGGAGGGCGTTTCTTTGTGTTTTGTCGGTAACCGGGCAGTCACAGGGTGTTAACCTTGCCGTCGCTGTCGCCACGGCAGCTCCTACCCTTAGGTCACCATGATCCACTCTACCTACAAACGCTCCTCTCCTGGGGGGAAGAAGCCCCCGCAAGCCAGCCACGACTCGGGAACACCTCCGGCGCTGGTTGAGTTCATGATGAAGGATTGGGATGTCACCTCCACGGATGATACCCCGCTGCCGCGGGTGGACGCTTTCCGGACCCGGCGTCGTGCTCTGTCAGCGCTGTTTCCTGGGGAGACCCTGCTGATCCCAACAGGCCATGAGAAGGTTCGGTCCAACGATACGTACTATCGATTCCGCCCAGGGACCGATTTCTATTACCTTACCGGAAACACCGAGCCGGACGGGGTGCTGGTGATGGTTCCCTGCAAGAAAGGGGGGCATACCGATGTGCTCTACGTCGAGCCCAACCCGGGTCGAAGTGATCCAACCTTCTTTACGGACCGAAAGAAGGGGGAGCTCTGGGTAGGACCGCGGCTAGGCGTTCCCGGGAGTCAGCGGCGCTTCGGGGTGGACGAGGCGCGTCCTCTGAGTGACTTGGCGAAGCTTCTGGGAAAACTGGAGGGGAAGAAGAAGGTCCGGCTGCTCCGGGGGGTGGATGAGGTGCTAGAGAAGGCGCTCAAAACGGATAAGAAGCGGGATGCAGCCTTCGGCCAAGCGCTCTCGGAGATGCGATTGATCAAGGAACCGCTGGAAGTAGCCGAGCTGGAAGCGTCCATCGCCTCGACGAAGCGAGGCTTCGAGGATGTGATCCGGAGGCTTCGGTGTGCCAAAAGCGAACGAGAGGTGGAAGGGGTCTTTCACTTGCGAGCAAGGATGGAGGGGAACGATGTGGGCTACGGAACCATCGCTGCCTGCGGAGCCCACGCCTGCATACTGCACTGGACCCACAACGATGGCGAAGTGAAAGCGGGCGACCTTCTGTTGCTGGATGCCGGCGTCGAAGGCACTTCCCTCTACACTGCGGACATCACTCGATGCCTACCAGTGAGTGGCAAGTTCTCGCCAGAGCAGCGGGAGATCTACGAGCTGGTGCTGAAGGCGCAGGAAGCTGCGATGTCGGAAGTGAAGCCTGGGAATGACTTTCTGGCACCGAACCGAGCGGCGATGGTGGTGCTGGCGCACGGACTAGAGCGAATGGGCATCCTATCCTCCGCTGAGGAGGCTCTGCGGGAAGAGCATCAGTTCTACAAACGCTACACACTTCACAACGTGAGCCACATGCTGGGGCTGGATGTCCATGACTGTGCCCGGGCACGGCAGGAAACTTACAAATTCGGAAAGCTACGCCCGGGGATGGTGCTAACCATCGAGCCTGGGCTCTATTTCCAGCTCGACGATCGTACCGTGCCGGAGAAATACCGCGGCATCGGCGTACGCATTGAGGACGACGTGCTGGTGACGGAGGATGGCATGAAGAACCTTTCCGTCGATATTCCCAAGACCGTTCCAGACGTAGAAGCCTGGATGGCCGCTGTCTGGGCCCGTCCGGAGGAGGATTGATCGTGCCTGCCGATACAATCCCCCAGAGGCTGCTTGGGCAGGCACGGTTGCGCCCGGATGCAATGGCCTACTTTACTCGGGGTCCCGGTGGTTGGCGCGGCACCACCTGGAGGGCCTATGTGGACGAGGTGAAGCAGGCTGCTCGTGCGTTGATTGCCCTGGGTTTCGAGCCGGGACAGACGGTGTGCATCCTGGGCTACAATCGGCCGGAGTGGGCTATCATGGCGCTAGCCTGCATGAGCGCAGGAGGGGCGCCGGCGGGCATCTACACCACCTGCTCCCACCAGGAGGTCCAGTACATTGTCGACCACGCAGAATCCCCCATAATATTGGTAGAAAATCGCGAGCAGTGGGAGAAGATCCAGGTTGAGCGTGGCAACTTGCCAAAGCTGAGGCAGGTTGTAGTGATGAAGGGGGCGCCGGCGATCGACGACCCCCTGGTGCTCTCCTGGGAGGCTTTCTTGGCCAAAGGAGGGAGCGTCACGGACGAGGCATTCTTTGAGCGGATCGAGGCGCTCAAGCCGGAGAATCTGGCCACGCTGATTTATACCAGCGGGACGACAGGGCCCCCGAAAGGCGTGATGCTGTCCCACCGCAACCTTGCCTGGACTTCGCTAATCGCTCGGGATCTGGTAGATGCGCGTCCTACCGATCGGGTTCTCTCCTACCTCCCCCTCTCCCACATTGCTGAGCAGATGTTTAGCATCCACGGGGCGGTCACGAGCGGCTACGGAGTGTACTACGCCGAGTCGTTGGCCAAGCTGGCGGACAATCTTAAGGAGGTAGAACCTACGGTCTTCTTTGGTGTACCTCGGGTCTGGGAGAAGTTCTACGCGGGGGTAGCTCAGAAACTTTCCGAAGCGAAGGGGGCCAAAGCCAAGCTGCTCTCGTGGGCGCGCTCTGTGGGGCTTGAAGTCAACACGCTGCGTGGGGCAGGGAGGCACCCGTCGGGGCTTCTGGCGCTCCAATATGCCTTGGCTCAGCGCCTTGTATTCAGCAAGCTCCGGGCAGCTATTGGCCTAGGGAAGGCTCGAGTCTGCGCCAGCGGGGCTGCCCCTATCGCCCCAGAGGTACTCTCGTTCTTCTGCAGCCTCGACATCCCGATCTTGGAGGTCTATGGCCAGTCGGAGGACACGGGCCCGACTTCCTTCAATCGCACCAACCGTATGCGCTTGGGGACCGTGGGACCGGTGATTCCAGGGGTCGAGGTGAAGATCGCAGGCGACGGGGAGATCCTCGTGCGTGGGCCCAACGTGTTTCTTGGCTACTACAAGGAGCCGGAAGCAACTGCCGAAACCTTGGTGGATGGATGGCTTCACTCCGGCGACCTAGGGGAGATCGACCAGGATGGCTTCCTGAAGATTACCGGGCGCAAGAAGGAGATCATCATCACTGCGGGGGGTAAGAACATCTCTCCCAAGAATATTGAGAATGCCCTCAAGGCCCACGAGCTGATCGGAGAGGCAGTGGTGGTGGGAGATCGAAGAAAGTTCCTGACGGCGCTGATTACCCTGGAGCCAGAGGCAGCCGCGCGCTTTGCGGCTCGGCGTGGGTTGCCGACGGATAAGCTCTACGAGAACCCAGAAGTGAAGGCAGAGATTCAACGGGCCATCAACGAGGTAAACGCTACCCTGGCACGGGTGGAGACGGTCAAAAAGTTCACCATTTTGCCGCGGTCCTTCACCATCGAGGATGGCGAGCTGACTCCCACCCTCAAGGTCAAACGGAAGAACGTGTATAAAAACTTCGCGGCCGAGATCGAGGCGATGTACGCCGAGTGATCGTGAACGCCCCTCGCAAGCCACCTCTCATCGTCGGCGTTGCCGGTGGTACCGGCTCCGGCAAGACCACTGTGGCCCGGAAGATCGCCGAAGCGATGCCGCCAGGGTCGGTGTCATCCATCGAGCATGATGCCTACTACCGGGACTTCGGGCAGCTTTCTCCCGAAGAGCGCGCCGCGATCAACTTTGACCATCCTAACGCCCTGGAAACCTCGCTGCTGGTTGAGCACTTGCGGGCGCTACGTTCCTGGGAGGCGGTGGAGGTTCCCCTCTATGACTTCAAGACCCACAGCCGTCTTCCAGAAACGCGGCGTATTGAGCCGACGCCGCTGATCGTGGTCGAGGGGATCCTCGTATTCGTCGAGGAAGCGCTTCGTGATCTGCTAGATATTCGGATCTTTGTCGATACGGACGCGGACATCCGGGTATTCCGCAGAGTTCGACGAGATTAGGGGTTACGCACCCACCCAGGAATGTTGAGGAATATCGGGCTGTTACCCTCCGATGGCCACATCCAAGGACAAGGTGCTCTCTGACAACGACTACATCCTGTTCCTTATCGC
>JANWXX010000125.1 GCA_025057345.1 Polyangiaceae bacterium
AGGAAGGCCCCAGAACCCATCGCAGGGTCGCAGATTTTCAGGGAGAGGATCTGCTCGGGGGAGAGAGAGAGCTCACCCTCTACCCCCTCTCCCAGGCGGGCCGAGGGGGGAATGGGAGGGGGGGAGGTGAAGGGAGAGAGGAGCGTGGTGAGCGATCCCCCCTCATCCGCTAGGGAGAGGGGAACTGGGGGGGCGAGGTTTTCTCTCCTCAGCCGCTCCAGCACTGGCCTGAGGGTCGTCTCCACGATGGGCTGGGTGAGCGAGCGTGGGGTATAATGTGACCCTGATCGCCTTCGTTCTTCCCCAGGCTGAAGGTACAGGGTCCCCTTCGGCAAGAGCCCTGGCTGCCTTGGGGAAACCCGGCGTCTTAGGGCCGCATGGAGCGCAGCGATGGTGGTGGCTGCCTTCACCTCGGTTGTGGCCTTGTCTTTCACGTTGAGGTTGGCCTTGACCTTGAGTTGCTTGATGCGCTCGGCCCCCGGGAGCTTGAGGAGCTCTTCTAGATTGATCACCACATGCTCAGGCAACAAGCAGAGCGAGTCACCTTCAGCCACCTCGATCTTGAAGCCCACCAGGCCCTCGTAGACCGAGCCAATCTGCTCGACATCAAGCCCCTTGTACTGGAGACGCTCGCCATCAAGTACGAGAAGCTGGTTGAGCACCTGGTAGATTACGCCGTCCGAGACATGGGGTACCGACAGCTTCTCCTCCTTCTGTCTTGCAGTGCCTCGGGGTCGTCCTTCCAGAAAGGGGAATTCGTCCGGGTTGAAGAGCTTGCCCTCACGGGCCGGGATCTGCAGCTCCCCCGCTACCTTCCGTCCGTCATGCAGGATGCGGAACAGGGTTAGCACTCGGGCCCAGGCCCCATACCGTGTGGCAAGGCCATCGCCGTGTTCGCTGTAGTCCTTGAGGAGCTGAGCATAGAGTTGGGTCAGCGAGTACGACTTGGCATAGAGGTCGCTGCTCATGGGCAGCAAGTTGTGTTCTTCAGCGAAGAGGATGAAGACCATCCGCATCAGGACGGTCACCAGCCCGAGATAGACCTCCTGCATGGCTTCGCCTCGGTAGTCGCGGAGCAGCTTGCCTTCGGCCAGGTTGTCGGCCGCCTGAAAGCCCTGGAGCAAGGTCCGCAGCGCTCCGAACACCTGCTCGCGGAGGGCGGTCGAAAGCCCCTCGTGCTTCACCTTGTACATCGTCTGGGTGCGCTTCGGTTCAGACTCCATCTCTTCGCTCGATGTGAGTCGCGAGCTTGTCGGCCTGAAGGAGCTCAGGGGCATCGGTCGCGAGCCCATCAAGATCGACCTGGAGGGTCTCGCGCTCGAGGATCTGACAGTTGGCCAGATACCTCCGAAGCTCGCCCTTGGGCCTGCGGATCATCACAGGCTTGAGCTGCGAGGCGTTCTGCACAGGTACGCCCCGAGTGAACTGCTGGGGGTCTAGGACTCCAGCAGTGCGGAGAACGAGTTGGAGTGGCCGTTGTGGGCGGGCCGAGAGACAGACCTGTGGTCAAGCCTGCGGGCAATGTCTCGGATCGCTCTCGTGGTCTGTGAGTCGATCGTGCTCCTGGAAGATCGTTCCAGAGCCCGTTTGGGATGCGGGATTGGTAGGGGAAAACTTGGTTCCACACCCCGGAAATGATGAAGGGCCGCTTGTGGGCGGCCCGTTTCCTCAGCATGTTCTGCGTGGGCGCAGCAGGATTCGAACCTACGACTTCGACCGTGTGAAGGTCGCACTCTACCACTGAGTTATGCGCCCAGGATGGGAGGGGGCGCAGAGTACCATAGCACCCCTCTAGGTCAAGAGGTTTCGTCGTACTTGCTTTAGGGGGGATCGCCGAAGCACCCATAGGCCCAGGCCAAGCACGGAGAGCATGGCCCCTTCGTCCGAAGGGGTGCCAGGGATTGTACAACCAAGGCAGCCCCGGGGCGGGGAGCCAGGCATGATACCAGAGGCCCCAGGGGCTGGCATGGTGGAGGGAGATGAAGAAGAAACTTTCGAAGGGATAGGAAGGGAAACCGGGGAGGGGGGCTCGGCCTGGCCTTTCACGTCGAGTTCTGGGACATCCTGGGCGAGAAAGGTTGTTAGCATGGTCTGTCCACGAGGGGCGAAGGCGAGGTTGGTGGCAGCACGAGGTTTGGTGGAGACGCCCGACGGGGGGCCCCCCCAGACGCCGTAGCGAGGTTCCTTGCAGGTAATGGGACCCTTCCAGGGGTGACGGATGGCGTAGCGCCCCTGGAAGTTGTTGATGCCACTGTTGAGGGAGGCCCCCTGCTCCAGCTTCTTTCCGTCGGGGCGGACCTCCCGGCCTCCGGCGATGGGCGGTGCCTCTTGGAAGACGAGATCCTCGCCGAGGGTATCTTTGCTGTAGCGGGCGTGGAGCCGGGTGAGTACGAAACCGAAGGGACGAAAGCGGCGTGGAGGGGGGCGGACTTCGTCGGAACGTACGGGTCGAGAGGACGAAACACCCTGGGGAGACAATTCCTCTGTGCTCGGGAGCACATCGGCACCGAGGGTGGCAAGATCCTGGGGGAAGAGGGTAGGTCCTGGGCAGGGGTCGCAGGTAGCGGCATCCCAGGCGTACTCGGTGACGACCGCTCTCGGGTTCTTCTCTAGGGTCTGGTCGAAGAGGGCAGCATAAAACGTGGCGAACTGCTCTTTGGTGATCTCGCCCACATCGAGGTTGGTAGGGATGGTGACATTCTTGTAGTTGGCCACCTCGTAGCGCTTGCCTCGGGCGAGGATATGGATAAGCAGATCTTGCTTGCCGGAGGAGTTGAGCAGGCCAAGGCGCACCGGGAGCTCGAATTTCTCACTATCGTAGTGGAAGCGAAGGGGCGATAGCATGGTTCTGTCGCCGTCCTTCTTCACCTTGGCGATGTTGACCTTGGCGACGAAAAACTTCATGCCGGCCTGGATGTAGGGCTTGAGCACCGGCTCAGCCCCAGCGGGGATGTTGTACTTTTCCTGCCGCAGCCAGGTGTCTAGGCCCGTGGAGTCCTTGGCTGACAGGATCACCACCTCGTACTCCCCCACTTCAAACTTTGCCTCGATGGTGACGCCGAGATCCTCCTCCTTGTGCCTGGCAGCGCCGGGAGTCGGGGTGACGGGGCGAAGCGTACCACTGCGCTCGGCCGTGTACTCAGTGTTTTGGGCACAGGGGTCTTGCTCCCAGTACTCGACAAGGCGAGGGGCTGTGAGTTCATCAACCTTCTTGAAGAGGCTCGGGGGAAGGGTCTTAACGTTCTCCTTCTGGAGGATGACCGGGACCGGGACAACCATGGCGAAGTCGCTGGGGGGGCCCTGGTAGTTGTTGGCCATGCTCAGTACCGTGCGGGTGCCTTCCCGCATCAGCACCACTTGCGTCGCGTTGTTGTAGAGTTCCCCGGTTGCTCCGCTCACGTAGAACCCACAGAAAGCGCGGGTAGCGGAGGCGGTGGTGAGCACAGACAGGAGGGCCGCACCCCCCAGGAGCCATCGAAGTTGTCCCATGGTTGTTGAAGAGGCAGACTACCACAAGCTTTAGATGAGCCGGACTGACGCGATGGGTCGCTCCCGGTGGAGCGGGAGTAGAACCTCGTCGACAATGCGCTGAAAGCGGACATAGCGCAGGTGGTTGGTGCGAAGGGGAAGTCGCTTAGAGTCGAGGACGCCGATCCTGACCGTTGCCGTCCGGGTTTCCTCATGGATCTCGGTGGCGATGGTGTCTTCGCTGATTGGGTTGAGGAGTTTCTGGAGTTCCTCTCGAGAGGGGAGGGGAACGCCCGGTTGGAAGCTTACTTCAAATTCGTCGCTGATCCCCAATAGGAGGCTATTTAGGTTCTCCAGAGGGAAAGGATGAGCAGCAATCCAGTCGATCACCTGATCGCGGGCTCCTCGGAGGGAGGCGCTGATGGCAAGCGAGAGGAGGAGGGGGGCAAGAGCCAGTACCACCAGCACTACAGTTGTTCCGGAGTGGAGGTCGTTACCCGCAGCCTGGCGGACGAGGAGGACCAGGGGCAAGGCAGAGAATACGAACGCAAGGGAGAGATCGCAGTAGACCCCCCGAGGAGAGGTACATGCCTTCATGGTGCGGTCGAAGTGCGTGGCGATCAGCTCGCCGGCTCGGGCTCGGCGCTGTGCGTCCGTCGGTTCCAAGTTCAGCGTTCCTCTTCAGAGAAGATCAAGCGCTTCATGATAACAAGAACCCCAGCAACAATGATCAGGGCCGCCACCCAGGAGAGACGCACTGGGCCCAAGTGGAATTCGTTGTCCAGGGTGGCGACAATGATTCGGTCGAGGATGGCTACTGCGATACCCGCTGCGGTGAGGAAGACAGGTGTCCGAATCCGGGCGAGGGTAGAGGCAACCACGGGTTCTTCTCGAACCGGGACGGTCGGAGCGATACGGGAAGATGGACCGCTTTCGCCAGAAACTCTAGGGTAGGCCCCACTGGCGCCGGCACCACTGCGGAGAGACATGGGGACAGGGGCGGGGCGATTTCCGGAAGAAGTTCCGGCAGAGCGGCGGTTGGCGTCGAGATCCAAATCCAGGTCGATCTTAGGAGCGGTGGCATGATCGAAGGGACCCTCCCCCACAGAGGACCGTCCGGGCTTGTTGGAGGCCGGAGGGTCGCTGGTATCGACCGGAGCTGGGCGCGCCATCGGACTCATCCCGCTTCGAGAAGAGCTAGCGGGGCGGCTGGCAGGAAGGTCGAGTTCAATTTGGGGAAGCGTGTTGGGAACTTGACCTCGCAAATCAAAGGGGGCGGGCAGCGGCGCCACCACGCTATCTTCGGTAGCACTGCGAGCTGACGTTTGGGTGGGGGTGGAGGAGAGCTCCAAACCAAGAGCAGTTTCGAGGGCATCCCAGAACTGCCCGGCTTCAGGATAGCGATTGCGGGGGTCGACCGCGAGGGCTGCAAGAAAGACTGCCTCGACCTGATCGCTCACCTCAAGCCCCTCATTACGAGGGGTAGGTCGGCGCCGTTCATCGCAAGCAGTGCCCATCATCGCTGTGGTATCGCCGTCGATGATGGGGCGCCCAATGGCGGTTTCCAAAACCGTGAGGGCCAGACCAAAGACATCGGTCCAGGGGCCGGTCTGGCCGAATCGCTTGGGGAGCCACTGCTCAGGGGCGCCGTAACCGGGGGTAAAGGCCGTGACCTGGTTGGGGCTTTGGGAGAGGCGCCCAGCGACTTGGGAAGCGACACTACGGGCTTTCGCGATGCCGAAGTCGAAGATCTTGACGACCTCCTCGCCATTGACCTTGGCGATAAAGATGTTGTCCGGCTTAATGTCACGGTGAACGATGCTGATAGGCCCCTCTGGGGTGCGGAAGTGGTGGGCTCTGGCCAGAGCCCGTGCCACTGGGGTCAACAAGCGTACGGCTTTCTTCAGGCCAAGAGGAGGTTGCCCTTGGTCAGCTCGTCGCTGGATGAGAGCATCGAGTCCCTCACCTTCGAGCCACTCGAGGGCCATGTACGGTACAAAGCGCCCGTCAGGCATGTCGATCTTGTCGATGTGAAGCGGTCGGACCACCGCTGGGATGGAAGCCGATAGCTTGAACAGCAGAGCTCCTTCCTCTTTGAACTTGGAGAGAAACTCACGCTGGTTCTCGTCATCCATCTGGATGGGGATCTTCAGGCACTTGAGGGCGACATCGGACTGGAAAGCCTCGTGGTAGGCACGATAAACGACGCCAAACCCTCCCTCCGCCACCACAGCCTTGATGTGGAAGGGGCCTTGCACGGTCCCGACGATGCCGAAGTAATCCTCGGCCATTCGTTCAAACCTTACCAGAAGGAGGGGGATTCGAGAAGGAGCTCTCGGCCCGGGGATGGGTCGTTGCTACCAGAAGCACTCGAAGAGTAGAACAGGCGTGCCCTTTCATGTCGACCCCTGACTCATCTTCCTCGGCAGCATCTCGTGGCCTGGTGGGGATCCTCCGTGAGTTTGCCACGGCGGACCCGCGCTCGCTTGGCCTTTTTCGCATCATTTTCGGGGTCTTCCTATTGGTGGATCTGTACCGGCGCCTGCCGGACTATATCTTCTTCTACACTAACGAGGGGATGCTTCCCAACCACGGTGCGCTCTTTCGGCCCATGAGCGCCCACCTCTTCAGTATCTACCACCCCTTCTCTACCCGGGGGGAGGTTCTTTTTGCCTTTGCACTCACGGCGCTTGTCTACCTAGCTTACCTGGTGGGCTACCAGACCAGGCTGTGTCAGGGTTTGGTCTTGCTCCTGGTCACCAGCCTCCATAGCCGGAACATTCTGCTGGAAAACGGGGGCGATGTGGTTGCTAACCTCCTTGCTCTCTGGACGTTCTTCTTGCCCCTGGGCAGGCGCTTCTCGGTAGATGCTCTGCTGGCCTCCTTCCGACAGGAACAGGAACATGGCCCCGGAGACCTCCAAGATCGGGAGCGGCTCTTCGTGGATCGCAGGCCCGTGGTTTCTTTGGCGTTCGCTGCCATTGTCCTGAACTTGGTCGTCATCTATTACTTCAATACAGTCCATAAGGACGGCCTACCCTGGCGTGAGGGCTCCTCCGTCCATTATGTCCTCTGGACGGATCGCTTGGTCAACCCACTGGGTGTTTGGTTGCGCCAGTGGATCCCCCCTTTCTGTATCCAGGTGATGACCATGGGTACTCTGGTCATCGAGTCCTCGATTGTTCTGCTGCTCCTCTCTCCCTTCTTTCTTCGCTCGTGCCGTCGGGTTGCTGCCTTTTTGGTCATCGCTCTCCATTGCGGCTTCCAGACCGTCGGTCACTACGGGCTTTTCTCCTTCGTGATGATGCTCCACGGAGTCCTTCTCCTGGGGCCGGAGGACTGGGATGCCCTTGCCCGCCGCATGCGCCAGCGCCTTCCCCGCCGTGTGCTCTACTACGATAGCTCCTGCGGTGTATGTCATCTACTGGCCCGCTTCCTCCGACGCCTCGATCATCTAGGGCAGATTCAGATCCGTAGGAACGACAACTCGGGAGAGCTCCCTCCTGGTGTCACTGGGGACGAGGCGCGGCACACCCTCCTTGTCACAGACCCTTCCGGTGCAAGAATCTGGCGCCGCGCTGGTGCCGTAGCGCAGATCCTCCGAGCACTTCCTTATGGGATCTACCTAGCCCGGTGGATGGAGCTCCCCGGGCTTCGCCTCCTCTTGGATGCGGCTTACGACACTTTGGCTGCCCAACGTCACCGGGTTTCTGAATTCCTTGGACTTGGGGCCTGCGGTTGGCCGAGGCCCCTCTTGGAGCGGAAGGTGGTTCCGCCCGAAGCGTTGCGCCCACCGCTGCTGGGGCCCTGGGGGGTCTACGCTCGGGAAGGGCTCGTGCTCATGTGCATTGTGGCCCTGGGCTCTCAGGTGATCGCCGAGAACCGGAAGGTACCCCGTGCCATCAAGTTTCCCCAGCCTCCGGTGCTGGCCGCCATCGCCCAATATCCTCGCTTCTTCCAGGGCTGGAGCATGTTTGCCCCTATTCCCCCTAACGACGACGGCAAGGTGGTGGTGGACGCGGTGACCGTCGATGGTCGTCACATCGACCCGCTGGCCGGGGGGGGGCCGGTGGACTTCGAGCTGCCTCCCCTCGGGGAGAGCATGCTCATGACCCAGTTCTGGTACGAGTTTCACGACCGGATTCGCCGAGAAGTTAACGCGCGTTATCGGGAGTACTTCCAGCGCTGGCTCATGAACTGGCACCTCATCGAAGGGCGTCCTGCTAACGATCGTATCGTCTCCTTCAAGGTCCACTGGGTGTGGCGTCCAACCCAGCCCCCGTACGAACGGCGCCGGGAGCCTACGCGGCAAGCCCTGTTCATGGAGTGGTCCGACCCCGACAAACCACCTGCCCCGCCGGCCTCTGCCTTGCCACGTTCCCTCCGCTTCCCGCAGCTTCCTGCGCCACCGATGCCCTCCCCATGACCTCTGCCTCCCCCGGAACCTCCGGACCTTTCTCGGTCTTCCGGATGGCCTTCGCCATCCTCGGCGCCCTCCTCTTTGGTGCTTCCACACTGGTTGGGCTTTCTACCCTCCTCGTCGGGGATTACACTACCCAGCTTAAGTGCGAGCGTGCCTCCAACGCCTGCACCCTCCACTTCCGCACTTCTACCAAGCAAGTATCCCTCGCGGATCTCACCTCGGTCGAGCGTCGACGGGATTCCAGCCGTCGCAACCGAACGCCTTCCCAGGGGCTTTATGCGGTCTATTCCTCCGGGCAGGTCGACTTCCTCTGCGCCGTCCCAGATACTCACGAGGGGGCCGCTCGCCTGGATGCCCTCGCGGCGGAGGCCACCTCCTTCCTAGGAGATCGGCAGCGCCCCTCCCTTGACCTCCGCTGCCAGGGCAAGGTGGCCTCCGTCGCTGATGGGGTTCTGATGACTTCGCTCAGCGCCGTTCTGGCCATAGCGTCCTTCATCACCCTCTTTCGAGGGGTCCGCCGTCTGCTTGGGTTCAGGTCCTCCTGAGCCTGCCGAGATGCTAGCGAGGTTCCTCCGGACACGCTAAAGTGACGCTACGTAAGTTTGGGCCCCGGTAGGGTACCCGTGCGGAGGTACGCAAAACATGATCACGATGACGGAGCGCGCAGCAGGCAAGGTCAGGGAGATTGCCGAAGCAGAAAACCTGCAAGGTCAGGGGCTAAGGCTACGGGTCATCGGTGGCGGCTGCTCAGGCTTCACCTACGATCTCTACTTTGAAGATACCGTCAGCGAGATGGATGAGCAGTTCGAGAGCCATGGCGTGAAGCTGTACGTGGATCCTCTCTCATTCCAGTACCTCGAAGGGACTGAGATTGACTACGTCGAGGAGCTCCATGCTGCGGGGTTCAAATTCAACAACCCAAATTCCAAGGGCTCCTGCGGCTGCGGTTCGTCCTTCTCCGTGTTAGGCGCCAGGTACGTTCGCCTGCCACCAAGCGACGAAACCCTCGGTGGCAAAGAATCCCCGTAGCCAAGGTACTCCGGCCCGAGCGGATCCCTCACGGGCCCAGGCTCGTAGACCGAGTTCGTCAAGCAGCTCGCCCAAGGTTTGGGTTTCTAGCTCTGCCAGAACTGCGGCTACCTCGCTCTTAACTGCCTCCCGCAGCTCTGCGCGGGCCGCGTTGTGCTGTACGAGGATGGGAAGCAGCGCATCGATGCGGTTGCTGGGCTGCTGCTCCATCCAGCGAGCCATCTGGGCCTCATCCCACTCCAGCGCCTGGAGAAATGCCTTTTTCCGCCGCTTGCCCATCTGTATGGCGGTTTCGTCGCTGGTGAGCTTGTCTGCGATACGCCGCTGGATGGCGGCCACCGAGCCATCCACAAAATCCCGAACCTTCTCCTGGAGCTGCTTCTGGAGGGTATGACCCAACCCCCCCAAGAGCCCCTTGCTGGCGGCGGCAAAGTTCTTGGTCAGCCGCCCGATGGCACCGCCGACAGCGGGAGGGGCGGCTTCTCCCAGCCCTGCGGTGGCCTTGCTGACAAAGCTGGTCAGCGTATCGTGGAGCATGGCTTTGACCTCCTCGCGAACTCGCTCGCTGGCTACTGCATCCTCGACCCAGCTCTTGGGCAAGGGAGCGGGTTGGCCCAGCATCGCAGCGATTTCGTCCCGTACCTGTTCGGGGAGCCAATCCTTTAGCTTGACCTTGCTGTGCTTGGCCCATTCCAGAAGGCGTGCACGTTGGGGCCGGACGAACCGCTGCTGGAACTTCTTGACGCGCTCAGGTTCGCACCCTTTGTCGATAGCCTCCAGGATTTGCTCGGTCGAGAGGAAATGGGAGACTCGTTGTTGACACAGGTGATCGAACGCCAGGTACGAGAGCGCGAGGAGCTGCTCGTCGGAGAAGGAGGGGATGTGGGCCATGTTCGTCTTCCTCTAGCAGAGCTTGGGCCCCGAAGGCTGCTTCTGCTCTGCCTGCTGGTTGCTTGTGCTCCCTCTGCCGACCTCAAGCTCCCCGCTTCCCCAGCGGTGACTTGTCGCCAGGACGTCGACTGCCCCGATTCTTCTGAGCCTTGCCGCTTCCCGGTCTGCCGTGAGGGGCGCTGCTCCTTGGAGCTAGCCCGTCCTGGTACCTTCCCTGAGCAGGGACAGCAAAGCGGCGATTGTCAGCGTTATCTCTGTGGTGTGGGTGGGGAGCTGATCGCTCGGGAAGACCCTGCCGATCTTCCACCAGATGATGGTAACCCTTGCACTCGGGAGGTCTGCCTTGATGGTGCTCCACGACGCCTACCTCAGCCTCCTGGCGCCGGCTGTGGTGCAGGTGTTTGCACCTCCGCTGGTACTTGTGTCGGCCTAGAGGAGATCGCAGTAGGTCGCTATCATGGGTGCATCCGCCTAGGCGATGGTTCGGTTCACTGTTGGGGTGCCGCTGAGCGAGGTCAGCTGGGAGGCGAGGAGGATACAGGGAGCAGGGTCACTCCCACTCCAGTCCCGAACTTGACTGGTGCTCGTGCCCTCGCTCTGGGCGGGAATCACACCTGTGCATTGCTTCAGGAGGAGATTGTTTGTTGGGGGGCCAACGAGCATGGCCAACTTGGCGATGGAGGGATCCGGGATCGCACCCTGCCTATGCCAGTCCAGGGCCTCCGGGGTGCATCCGCCATCGCTGCAGGCCTTGATACGACTTGTGCGCTCGCTCAAGGGGCGGTCTTCTGCTGGGGTCTGGGCACCAGCGGCCAGCTTGGGAACAGGCGAAAGAGCAGCAGTCAGCTTCCAGTCAAAGTGCTGTTCGATGCTCCTGGGGGAAGTCAGCTCCCGGTACCCATCCAGATCTCCGTGGGGGGGGGGCATGCCTGCGCTCTGCTCTCGGGAGGGCAGGCCCACTGCTGGGGAGCGAACGACCATGGACAGCTCGGCGACGGAACCGTTCAATCCCGTGCCGCACCAGTCGCAGTGGCCGACCTGGATCGGGTGAAGCAGCTTGCAGCAGGGCGCAACCATACCTGCGCGCTGAGGGAGGATGGGAGTGTGTGGTGCTGGGGCTTGAACAACGATGGACAACTAGCTACGAGCGATCGGGAGGACGCTCGGAAGCCTCGGCGGGTCGCAGCAGTGGCAGGGGCGGTGGAGGTAGCGGCTGGAAACAGCCACAATTGCGTCCGGCTGGGGAGTGGCAAGGTGCTCTGCTGGGGCTGGAACCGGGATGGTCAGGTAGGTGGGGATGTTCTGGAAGACGCCTTGGAGCCGGTAGAAGTGGTGGCGGCTCAGGGAGCCTTGCAGCTTGCCCTAGGGAGTAAGCATAGTTGTGCTCGTCTCCGCAACGGAACCTTCACCTGCTGGGGGAACAACAGTCGAGGGCAGCTCGGCAAGGAGTGATTCGCTGGTCAAGGTGTCCATCGAGCCATTCGAAGGTCATCTGGATGCCCTCATTCTCACCCCCACTTTGTCTGGGGAAGTCCGTGGATCCGAAGGTTAACCACCGCTTCTGCGGCCTCCTCTCGTAGACCTCCCACGCCTCCGCAGGCATCAGCACCATCATCCCCCCCAGGGCGCACGATCTCGTTGCCCACGTGGTAGGTCGACTGCTCTTCGTCGCTCTTCGCTGCCCCGTGCTCCGCCCGCATCGCTCCCTCCACCACGACCAGCACGATGTACGCCACCAAGGCCAGGCTGAAGCTGAACAGCGCCGCCGTCGGATAGCCCAGTGGGGCCAGCCCGCAGCGGCACGATCCGGCGTTTGGTGGCCGCCAGATGGTTGCCGTCGGGGATGCTTGTGCTCGTACTGGGCGCC
>JANWXX010000126.1 GCA_025057345.1 Polyangiaceae bacterium
CCCCTTCCTTTCGACAACAACGCCTCGTGGAACAGGGGAGAGCGGGAAGGAAGCCTGGATCTTGTAGTAACGGCTGGTGAGGATCGTCGTTCGGTTCGCTTGCCCATGTACCACAGGTTTGACTGCTTCTACGAGCGGAGATCCCTGCCATCGTTGCTGGGAAAGCGCATCGAATCAAGAGAGAAGGTCTGCGCCCCCGAGGATATCCCATGAGCGTTCCTCGCTGGCTCCTACGGCTCCTGCTCATCTCCTGGTGTACCCCTCTGCACTCCACCCGGAATGCCCCTGGTCATGTGGATCTGAAACCTCCCGAAGACCCGGAGCAACACCCGGGAAAGGAGCCCGAGGATCCAGGGGAAACCATGCTCCGAATCGCGACAGGGCCGACCGGTGGCATTGTGCTCCCTAGCCGCAGCAGCGACGGCCAGACCCGTGGAACTTTCGGCGCCGAATTCAGTACCTACTACCACCGGAAACCGTACAGTTCTGCCTATGATCGGCGGGATGGCTACTTGGGTAACGGAGATCGCTACGACGGGATGAACTTGGGCGCTCTTGCTCTTTGGCGCAAGGATAAAGTCGGGGCCAGATTCTACGGGGAAGTGCAGCACAGCGAGCTGGGTGGTTTCCTGGGGTTTGCTGCTGGGTGGCAAGTGAACACGCTGGGGCAGCATGATCCGCAGATCACCCTGAGCCTCGGTCCCATGTACGCCCGGAGTTCGACCGATCTGGGACACGGAACTGATGTGGAGATCGGCGCGGTACTCAAATATCCCTGGACGATCTGGCTCGGCAGCCGCTAAAGCCCCGGTTCCACGTCCTTGCAACACCGGAACCCCAGGTGATAGTTCCGGTGACTGGCTGGACTCATCACGCGGGTTTCATGCCAGCTCGGTGCTCGCCATCGACAGTCGTCTTCATGGGGGAGCTTCGCAGAAAAGCCAAACCAGCTTCCTTTCATCTCGGTTACGCCCCTATGTCCCAGCGCCGCGCGCTCTTGCGGTGCCAGTGGTAGGTTCATGTGCTCGGCGACATTACCGTGAAGATCGTAGACACCGAAGGGGCTCCGGCAGCTCGGAAACGAACCCGCCGGGTAGGTGTAGGTACCGCACTGGCTCCACTCCCCGGTGCATTTCGGCGTGCGCCAACCGAAGGTTGCGCACCGGAAAGGATCTCTCGGGGTACCGTAAGCCCAAGTGATCTCCCGGGTTGCATTGTGCTGATGCGTTGCCTGGAGCCGGTCTCGGTCAAAAGCGTACTCGATCTCTAGCGGCCGCAGTACTCCTGCGCAGGCACCTTCCCACTCATGGGCGTCGCAGAGGCGCTTACCTACCGCCCGACACAGCGTGGCTGCCTCGCTAGCTCGCACGTACACCACTGGGTACTCGCAAGGGATCCCAGGAAACTCGAAGCGATCCACACAGACTCTGGCGTCCTCTGCCGTCTGTCCTGCGGTCGGGTCGTAGATTGGTGCCATATGTGGAGCGCTACAGCGAGGGTGCTCGGGGGCTTCCCCTCCAGCTTCCGCTCGAATCTTTCTGCATTCCTTCCGGGTCATCGGATGAAACGAGAGCTCCGGGTTTCCTTGTCCTAGGTACGGCGATTGCTTAAAAACCCCGCGAATCACCTCCATCTGGGCTTCTTCCAAACGCAGGGCCTCCTTCATCCGGGCGAACAACCGGGAGCGCTGCTCCTCTAGCGTCAGGGGCTCGGGTTCCTCCTCTGGTTCCTCTGTGGGCATCGAAGCCGGTACCAACGCCGACAGGGTGGATGCAGGCCTCCCGGAGGGCACAACAGTGGGCCCTGGGGGCTCGGGCCCGGGAGCCTGCGAGCAACCCTGCCAGGTAACCCAGCCAAATAGCCCCAGACTCGCGACCGTACCGCGCATACGCTTTGGATCGTAGAACCTCCCCTTGTAGCTGGCCCACTTCTCCGCACGGTGGTCCGCCGCTTAGGGCGAGGAGATCGGGCGGAGTAAGCCACCCCTCGTGAGGAAGAATCTGAAGCGCCCCGGAAGTGACGAGTGGAGCGAGCTCCGTGCGGAGATCCCGCTCTGCCGGCTCCATGACCATGCACGGCCCTGGCTCGGCAATGATCACCGGTTGAAGCACCTCAGCGTACCCTGCCTCTGGGGACGCCACCAGGTAGCGAACGGAGACGCCGCGGGCCGCCTGCCTGTTTAGTGAAGTGACACATGCAGGCGAGCACGAGGGCGAGTTGTTGCTGATGGTAAGGGCGTCGTTGCGCCTTGAGAGGGCACTCGACGAGAACAACCCCCAGCTCTTGAGGCGGGAGGCGAGCTAGAGGGCCGATCTGATCGGACAGTTGATCATAGGGCACAAAGATCCAGCGCCGGGCCTCCCGGGAGGAAGTGGTAAGCCGGCGCAAGTAATAGAAAAAGTGCGACACACTGCGCTGGGATACCCCGAACCAACATCTGGTTGCAGGATCCTACAGGATTGCACGATTGCCCCATGCCCACACCACCTGAGCCGACCCAGGTTTCCTCTCTTCTCATCCGGAGAGATGCCCGCTTCGCCTGTGTAGGGGACGGCCTCTGCTGTTCCGACGTCCATGTCCTCGGCCCCGTCGCCCCCCGGGAAGTCCGCCGGCTCACCTCCCGGACCCCCGGTGTTGTCCGCCGCCACCGTACTCTGCGCATCCTGTATATCGATACCGTGCCTCATCCCGTCGGAGGGCGAGTCTGTGCCTTCCTGCAACCGGACGGATGTGCCATCCACACGCAACGTCCTTCGACCTGTCGTCACTTTCCCTTCGGCCTTGTCGCTACTCCGCTGGGCCTCCGAGTCACCACGGAGCATCGTTGCCCTTGCCGCTCTCTAGGCCCCAGGCCCGCTCTCGATATCGACCTGGCTCGGAGTTCCCTCGCGGGACGCTTCGAGCAGCTTCGCCCCAACCTACGAGTAGGCAATCGAGTGCTTGTTGAGGGGCGAAGGTGTCTCAGCTTCCACCGCTTTCTCACGGAGGTAGAGAGCCCGCTTTTGGCGTCGCTGCTGGAACCTACTCCGGAGTTCTCGCGGCTGGGGGAACCCTTCCCTCCCCTCGACGGGAGCACTTGGATCGATGTAGCCCACCTACTCCGAGGCTATGCGGCGGAGGGCTCCTCAGGAGCGGAGGCGATTGGGTGGTTCGCAGACACTCTCCTGCTCCTCCAGGGGGCAAGTACGCGGGCGAAGCGAGGGCGCCCCTGGGCTTGGTCCTTCGACCGGGCGGAGGCGCGCGGAGGTGCCGTCGCGAGCCCTGAGGCAGTACTGGGGGACTGGGCTGCGGATGTGCTTTGGTCAATGACCTGGACCCAACACGGCTCCTTTGCGCAGGGGCTCTCGGAGTTGGCTACGAGGCTCGTGGTGGCAGACGCGGTAGCCAAGCGTCTTCAGGCCCAGCTCGGACTGCGCCCCGATCGGGCGGCAGCAGAAGCGGTGATGATGGCCGAACTGGCGGGCGCCCTTCCTCTCTGGGATAGCGTGCGTGCATCGATCCGGACTTCGGGACAAGGCACCGGGCGATTCACCGGAGCCTCCTCACGGCACGGTGCAGACAGGGTGGCTGGTGAGGTAGCGGAGCAGGTTGGACCAGAGGGCCAGCGCCAGGCGATTCCCTAGGAAGCTGCCCCCCTTCTCGTTGAGGTGGATCAGGTCTACATCCGCCATCCTGTGGGCGTGGAAGGTTACGATGGCGTGGTCCCCCCCCATGGCGGCGCGGAGAGCCCAGAAGGCGACCCGATTCTCCCGGGCCAAGGCGCGGTTCTCGGCGGCGGCCAGCGCCGGGCTGGAGCGACTACCGTCGAGAGGCCCCTTGTAATCGACGGGGCTGGTGATCAGCACACTGATGTCCGGGCGCACCTCTCGGTGCAGTGCCACGAGGGCGCGCACGCTAGCTGCGTGGCTCTCCGGAGGGTTCCACGGGTGCACATCGAAAGAGCCGTGGGTGAAGATCACCAGGTCGTGGGCTCGCTGGGCCAGCGCCTGCCGGTAGACCGTGGGATCCTGACGCAGGATGGTCCCGGAGATCGACGCGGCCACCCCTATCGCGTCGACCACCACCCCCACTACTGATCTCTCCAAGATGGCTCCGAAGAGACGCACTGGGCGCAAATCAATGGTGACAATCCGGGCTAAGTGGGGAGCGTCGTCTAGCTCGATGGAGGCAAGACCCGAGGCGAATTCCGGGGCCTCCGCGTCCACCCGGAGCAGGAGCCTCTCGTCCACTCGGAGCTCAAAGGAGCCCTGCCCGGGCCCCCGCAAGAACTGGATCCCAATCCAACTCGCTGTGTGCCCCACGGGAGCCTCTCCCTCTGCTGTCCTTACGCCCACTCTCACCCCTGCCTAGCGGCTCCGAACAGCGATACCACCGAAGCTTGTCCGCCGATCCGGGGGGGTCGGGAGGAGATGGCGAATACTTGCCAACCGGTTCCTGCGGACTCCAGCTTCAGGTCCATGGGAGCGTCCCTGGCCAGGCCCTCCCCAGGACTACGAACCCGTGACCGCTGTCTCCAAGTGCCTCTTGGAGCGTCCTCCGCAGTCCGCCGGAGAGCCGGTCCGCTGCTAGATTGGAATCTCCATACATCAGGATCCGTACAGGCTCCTTATGTTGCCCCCGGACTAGATCGATCACCTTGTGATGAAAGGCCGAGAGCGCCTCATATTCATCGTCGATCTCCACCGCCGGAGGGTCGATGGGGGCGGGGAATCTTCGGAGCGAAGGGAGAACCAGCGGGGCGCAGGGAGCGTGCAGCTCCGAGGGAAAAACCGGAGGCTGTGGGGTAGGCTCCGAAGACCGGCAGGGAGCATGGGGGAACGATGGAGGTTTTCCGGTGGTTACGGGAGGAGAATCCCCAAGGCTGCTATCTCCAGCGAAGCAGGAGGGCAGGAGCAGAAGGAGAACCCTCCTCCAGCAGGGATGGCGCATCCTCACTACGGAGCACAAGATCGCGCTCTTCGTCCAGCATCATCACTACCCCTCTCGCACGGAAAACGAGATGCAGTTACCCTCGCAGGGTGAACGAAGTCGAGCTAACCACCAACGCCAAGGCGGTCCAGGCCCGCTGCTCTGGGTGCGGTGGAATGCTGCTCTACGACCCAGCTGTCCGCTCTCTCCGCTGCCGTCACTGCTTGTTGCAGGCTCCGATCCCAACCATCGGCTCCCCTGGTCCCCGGGAGCTCTCCCTACGGGACGGGCTAGCAAGGGCGCCCCGAGGCTACGGTACCGAGACGCTCCGGGTTGAGTGCGGCTCCTGCGGAGCCATCGTACATCTCGCCCCCGAGGAGCGGGCCACCCGCTGTACTTACTGTGCCTCCCCCACCGTCATTACCCGCCCACCGGACCCATCCCTTCTCCAACCCGAGTCCATGATCCCTTTCCTGGTGCCTCAGCCCCAGGCCACTCAAGGTTTCGAGCAGTGGCTCTCCAAGCTATGGTTCCGCCCGGGAAACCTATCACGGATGGCCCGGGTCGAAGGGATCCATGGGGTCTATCTACCTTACTGGACCTTTGACGCCGATGTCGAGAGCCAGTGGAAGGCAGAGCGCGGTGAGTACTACTATACCACCGAGTACTCCACCGAGGAGGACGAGCACGGCGACCCTGTAAGCAGGAAACGTCAGGTGCAGCATACCCGCTGGAAGCCAGTCCGCGGGCACCGCCAGGATCACTACGACGACGTATTGATCTGCGCTTCCAAGGGGGTCAGAGAGGATCTTGCCGAGAAGCTCTGCACCTTCGATACGAAGCAGCTTGTCCCTTACAGTCCAGGATATCTCTACGGCTGGCGAGCGGAGGCCTACGCCACTGACCTACCCACCGCCTGGTCCAAAGGACAAGAGATCATCCGGGTGCAACAAGAGCAGCGATGTGCGGAAGATGTGGGCGGTGACACGCACCGGAACCTGGAGGTACAGCACATCTTCCGGCGGGAAACTTTCAAGCATGTGCTCCTGCCACTGTTCGTTCTGGCGTACCGCTACAACGGGCGGCCTTACCAGGTGCTGGTCAACGGACAAACGGGGGAGGTCGTGGGCAAGGCGCCTCTCTCGGTATGGAAGGTGATGGCACTGGTGATCCTAGCGAACCTGCTGGTGCTGCTGGTCTCCCTCATCGCCCTGCCGTTGCTGCTGATCACGATTCCAGGGATGATCTACGAGGTGTACCTGTTCCATAAGCACTGGAACGACTGGTTCGGCTGATGCAAGAGGTCGACCGATGGCGGGTCGTCTACGAGAGCCCCTGGCACAACCCGGGCTTCTTCTGGCTCTCCGGCGCCCTTTTTTTCCTGGGGATGGGGCTAAGACAAGGAGGGCTCCAAGGCTACCTCCAGGTTTTCGGGTTTATGATCCTCGCGGACTGCACGCTGACTGGGGGGTGGTCGCCGATCCCTCCCGGGGCGCCCGTGGGTACAGCAGCGGCCGTGTTCTTCGTGATCCTCGGGGATCTTCGCTACTTCCTGCTGGCCGAGGGGCTCCGCAGAGGCGACGGACTCGGCACGAGAGCCCTGGTCCGTGCACTGCCCCTGTCTCTCCTCATTCCGACACTATCCTTCGGGCTGCGGCTGGCGCTTCCTTCGCTCTTCGCCTCAGCACGCCCCTTCTTCCTCCTCTACGAGCTTCTCTTCTTCGCCCTCGCGCTGCTCCACGGGGTGTGGGCGCTCCGAGGGTGCTCTCCAGGGGCCTCCACGTTCCTCCGAGCTCTCCTGATGTTTGAACTCACCCAGTACGGTCTCTGGGCCCTAGCGGATTTCCTCCTCCTCACGGGATTCCGTGAAGGATACCTGCTCCGGCTCCTCCCAAACGCAATGTACTACGCCTTCTTCCTCCCCTTTGTCGGATGGCGAGCCCCTGCCGAGCTTTCTTCCCCGTGAACGACCACCCTCTCCTGTCTCTGCCGGGAGCTCTCCTGGTGCTTCTGGTGCTCACCCTATCCTGCAAGCCTGCCACGACTCGGGAGGCCCCGTGCCTGCGCTTCGTCCGCGACGGCGTCGAGGTAACAACCCTGGACCGAGAAGCCTTGACTGCAGCGGTCGGGGCCGTGACCGTGGAGGAGTACGACCCCTACTATGGCCGAAGGAAGCGCTTCCGGGCGCTACCGCTGCGCCCGCTGCTACAGGCAGGCTTTGGAGAAGCACGAGAAGATCTCCACTACGTGCTCCGAGCGCGGGACGGCTACACGGTCCCTCTGTCGGGGAAACGGCTACTAGAGCCTGGCGGCCACCTTGCCATCGAGGACCTGGAGGCGCCAGGATGGCAGCCTATTGGCCCCCAGCAGGCCAACCCAGGGCCATTTTACCTGGTTTGGAGTCTCCCCCACCAGCGAGAGCTGGAGACGCATCCGCGCCCTTGGCAGCTTGCTGCGATCGAGATTGCACCCTTCGAAGCGGTCTTCCCCCACACGGACCCTGGGCCTGATGCGGACGAGGCGGCGCGGCGTGGCTACGGGACATTCCGGGAGCTATGCGTGCGCTGCCATGCGATTAACCGGGAGGGTGGTCGTGTCGGTCCGGAGCTGAACGTCCCTCGGAGCATCGTCGAGTATCGTCCCGCAGAGCAGATCCGAGATTACATCCGAAACCCTCGAAGCTTCCGTTATGGAAACATGCCGCCTCACCCTGGACTAAGCGACAGCGACCTAGACGACCTGCTGGCCTACTTCCGCGTGATGAGCGGCAAAAAACACGATCCGGAGGCGACTCGTTGACTTCCGCGCTCGCGCAGCTCCAGGAACGTTGTCGGCGCGTGCTCCCAGCACTGATCTCAGCCCTCCATGCCTCCCCGGTAGAGCCACTCGCGGGGCCATGGCCCCTGGTAACCACCGGAATCGGCGGCTCCGAGGGACCTGCCCGACTGCTGGCCTCACTGCTCCAAGAGCGTGGCCTTGCAGCCCGCTTTGTGCCCCTCTCCGCCTTCCTTAGGAGAACTCCTCCAGGGCGCTTCCTGGTGATCTTCTCCCACAACCTCTCGCCCAACGCGCGCCTGGCCTTGGCGCACCATGAGCGTTTTGAGCGAGTGCTCCTGGTCACAGGCCTGGACGTCGGCCATCCTATGCTCGCACCGATGGTGGGTCGGCGTCTCTCGGTGTTGACCCTGCCTGCGGAGGACGAGAACGGCCTGCTGGTGCGCCTGGTAGGCCCGGCGCTGGCCTTCCTGGCGGCCATGCAGCTCGCCGGAATCCCATCACCGCCGGTCGACCGGATCGTGACTGCCCTGGAAGCCGCCGCTGAGGGCACTCGCACCTGCGGACCGCTCCCCCCCGGACCCCTCGCCATGGTGTCATGCTCAACCTATACGGAGCGCTGCGAGGGGCTCCGCTGGCGCCTGCTGGAGGGGTTGCTTGTTCCTGATCTCCCACTCTGGGATGCCCTCTCGGTCGCGCACGGTCCATTTCAGGGGCTCCACGGTCGTCAGCAAACGATTCTGTTCCTCGCGACCCTGGGGAGCACTCTGCTGGAAGAAGCACTGGCTGCGATGTTGGTCCCCGGGCGCCACAGCTTGATCCAACTCTCCTCCACCCTGGAGGAGCCCTGGTGTCTATTGGAGCACCTGCTCCAGGTGGACGCATGGATGCTGGCGACGCTAGAAGCGGAGCCTCGGCCACTGAGCCCTTGGCCTGGGCAGGGAGAGGACGGGCCGCTGTACGAGGTTGGTCGTCACCCGATCCGGTAATCGGGTATAGCGAAAAGCAGGCTCACTTGGGCGTGAGATCCACAGCCTTACCAAAGCTACGAAGCTCAACGCGCTCGCGAATAGGCGGTTCCTTGGCCAGGGTTTCGATGAGGACAATGCCAACATCCGGGCAGAAGGTAGTGGTAATGGTACTGGGCACCGGTACCGGCCGTTCCTCCAGCACCTCAATGCATCCCTCAAAAGTCCCTGCTTCCACTGCTACTCGCAGTCCAGTCCGAACCACACGAGCAGTCACCCGGGGGCCAGACATCCACTTCGCACCTAGTTCCGGTGGAGTCTTCAGGAGTAGTGTCCCAGTGCGCTCTCGAAGAATTCCATTGTCCTGGTAACGCAGGGTTTCGGAGGACTGGGAGGTCACCAGCTCCACCGTATCGCCCATCGCATGCCGCAGTCGAAGGTTCATGACCCCGGTGTTTTTGGTGACTAGATTCTCGGTTTTGTAGGCGTAGACGATGTCGTCCCCCGGGGGCAGCCATCGCATCGAATTGATTTCATAAGTCAGCCCCGCTGGAGTTACCGCAGGCTTCCCCTCCGACTTGCACCCGACAAGGGCCAACGCTACCAACAACCCGAGCCGCTTCATGGCTGGAGCGGCACGCTCGCCGCGGGAGAGGGGGTGGAACCAGCAGCCGGCGGTACCCCAGAGGCCACCGCTGCCGCCGCAGCGATCTGGGCCTTCTGCTTCTTCTTGATATCTTGGATCAAATCTGGCTCCTGTTTCTCGATTTGCTTCTCAAGCTGACAGGCGGGAGGATACCCCGCTGTGCAAGCTGCCACCAGAATCTCCGCCCCTTTCTCCCTATTCTTTTTGACTCCCCTCCCCTCGAGGTAACCCCCAGCGGCCAGCAAGCATGACTGGGGCTCCCCCTGGACACACAGCTCTTCCGCAAGATTAACCCCCTTGGCCATGCTCACCTTACCATCAGCCCCCAGCACTAGCGCCTTGGCATACATCGCGCAGCCCTGAATAGAGCCCATCTTCTCGCAAGCGGCCTCCAGCAGGCGCAGGCCCTCGACCAGATCTTTCTTGGTACCCTGCCCCTCCGCGATCATCACCCCGGAGAAAGCGCAGGCATCTCGCTCCCCTTGCTTGCAAGCTTTTTGAAAGATCTCGTAGGCGGCTGCTGAATCACGCTTACCATCCACGAGCCCATTGGCAAGGAGACTAGCATAGAGGGTACAAGCCGGGGGAAAATTGCTCTCGCAAGCCTCCTTGGCGCGCTTGACGGCCCTGGGCTTGTCTTCCTTGATCCCTCCCACCCCGCCCTGCACCTCCAGACGAGCCAGCTCGGTGCAGCCTAGAACGCTGCCCTTGGTGCAGGCCTCCTTGATAAGCGAGGCACCTCTGTCCAGATCGCGGGAGAAGCCCGGAGCTCCAGAGAGCAAGGCCCGCCCAATCTGTACGCATCCCTCGGGAAGCCCATGATCGCAGGCACGCTGCATAAACTGAAGGCCCCGTTTGGGGTCAGGCTGGACGCCTTGCCCCGTTAGATACAACTCGCCAAGTTGAGTGCAACCGGCGGGGGGGGCTCCCTCGCAGGCATCCAGAAACCAGGCAGCCGCACGATTGAGGTCAAGTTCGACACCTTGGCCGGTCGCATAGGCAAGCCCGACGTAGGCACAGGCCTCCTTCGTATCGCCTTTGCACACTTGGCGGAAGATCTCCACCGCGGTCTTCGCGTCTCGCGCAACGCCCTGGCCATTGAAGAGCATCACTGCCTTGCCCAGACAACCGCGTTCCGCCTCCTTGGAGCAGCTCTCCTCAAAGAGCTGCAGGGCCTTCGCCTCGTCCTTTTCGACGCCGATTCCATTGAGGTGGGCCGTGCCCAAATCCGCGCAACCACGTGGCTCCTTCTTGTCGCATGCGACCTTGATGAACTCAACCCCCTTGGCCTCATCCTTCGGGAGCCCACCCTCTCCCCGGACTAGCATATGGCCGTAGCCAGCACAGCCGAGGCTGCTGCCTCCGTCACACGCCTTCTTGAAATTCCTCGCCGCAGCAACCACATCCTTCGGGATCCCTCGGCCGTTAAGCTGGGCCCGCCCTAGATGCGCACATCCCTCCACTTCCCCTGCGTCGCAGGCCTTGCGGAAGAGGGATGCAGCGCCGGCTTGATCCATTTCCAACCCATTCCCCTTGTCCATTGCGAGGGCTACGGTAAGACAAGCTTTCGCATCGGAGGGGGTCCGTTCGCAGAGCTGACGACAGGGGACGACCTGTCCATTAGCGCACCCTTTGACCACGGCTTCGGCCTGGGTGCGCTCCTCCAGGCGCTGGTAGCCATAGAAGGCTGCTGCCCCGACCACGGCTCCCAGCAAGCCAATCATCAGCCCTCGCACCCTACCGGACTGCACCTGGCTTGCTCTGGGCGCCTCACGCGCATCTTCCTTGGTTTCTTCGGACACGGTGGGCGCAGGGTAGTCGGCGGCGTTCGAACCGCAACCAACTCGTTGGATTCAAGCGCCCGGTAGGGTAGGAATCCGTCCAAGATGGCCGAGCCCAAAGAGCTCCCCACCCCAGCGATGGACCCGCCAGAACCTCCTATACCCTTGCCCTATCGCCCCCCTTTCGCCCGGTCCTACCCCCATCATCCTGAGCTGGACCGGCTGCTCGCGGCCTTCCTTGACGGCAACTACGCCCTCGTCTTCAAGGAAGCCCCTCCCCTCGCTAAGCAAGCGAAGGACCAAGCGGTCGCTCGTGCTGCCCTCGATCTCTACCGCCGCCTTCGCCCCGATCCCCTAGCCCTTGCCATGCTTGGCGGCACCGGCGCCTTGCTATTTCTGCTCGTCCTCTGGTTCTACACTCATCGCCACGGCCACTGATCTGACACAACACCTACCAATCCTCCAAGAAGAGCAACACGGCTGGCCGCACCCCTCGGACACGCGGGATCTGCAGGCGAGCTCCAT
>JANWXX010000127.1 GCA_025057345.1 Polyangiaceae bacterium
TGTCGGCTAGAAGGGAAGGGTCAATTCCTGGGTGAGGTTAGTCAGTGGGGCGTGGTGAGTTCAACCCTTGGAGATCTTGCCTTCCTTGTGAGGGAAGTGCTTTCGGCAGGTAGGGCAGTACTTCTTGATCTCAAGCTTCTCGGTCATCGTTTTCTTGTTTTTGGACGTGGTGTAGTTTGCTCGGCCGCAGTTGCCACAAGTCATTTTGATGAGGTCGCGCATCTCACATCCCTCGAAAGGAGGGGGGAGGCTAGCGGAACACCCGTCTACGTCAAGAGAAACCCCACCGAGATCCCCAAAAAAGACCGATGACCCGGGGAGGGGTCATCGGGATGAGGGCAGGAAACGAGATGGGTTTAGTCGTCCCAGTCGTCGCGGTCGTAGTGTCGGCCTCGCTCCTCACGGTCCCAGGATTTGGAGCGACGCTCGCCCTCGCTCGGCCCTTTGCGCTTGGACCATTCGCCGCGCCTGGGTTTGGTGTCGCGGCTAGGAGCCGGAGGGCCCATGTCTATGGACCTTGATGGACCCGAGGAGAAACCTGCTCGGGAGGGCCCCGAGCGGTCGAAGGAGCCGTGGTTGGATAGACCGTCCCGAGGTCGAGTATCCCTTGGGTGAGCTAGGTTGACGAAGAGAGGCCGACCCCGGAGATCGGCCCCTCGGAGCGCATCGATGGCAGCGTTGGCCCCGTCGGCAGTGGCCATGGTCACAAAGCCGAACCCGCGACGGCGACCTGACTCATCGATAGGCAAGCTGACTCGCTGAACAGCGCCTGCGCTCCGCTCCCGGAACAATGCTTCCACTTCATCTTCAGTGGCATCGTAGGGCAAATTGCCGACGTAGATGGTCCGATCTGGGGCCGGAGCAGTGCGCTCAGGCCTTGGAGCAGGAGCACCACCCTCTCGCTTAGGCGGCTCTGCCTGGAAAGGACGCACCGAGATGGGGCGCCCGGCGTGAAGCGAGCCGTGGAGCGAGTCAAGGGCAACTTGTGCCTCGTCGGCGGTGGCCAAGGTGACGAAGCCAAACCCCCGAGGGCGACCCGTTGCTCGATCCTTGGGGAGGCTCACTTCAACCACCTTGCCCCCAGTCGCCTCGAACAGTTGCCGGAGAATGTCTTCGGTGTAGGTGTCGGGCAAGCCCGCCACAAACAGCTTGCGAGCTTCTTCAGCAGCCATGAACTTTCTGTTTCCTCCGGGGGTTGAGACGAACGCTAGTGTTGTTGGTATAGGTCACAAAACCGGACACGGTTACCACGATACGCTGCGCTCTCGGGCCGTCAAGCAGAGCCCCGGCGCCTTTGCGCATTTTTCCTGGAAGACACCCATGACACCCCCCCCCCTCCGTCTGTTGCTCAACCCGAAGGCTGGTGCTGGAGCTGCATTGCGTAAGCTTCCAGCGCTCCGTGAGGCGCTCCGCCGCCAGGGCTTGGAGCACGATCTGGTCGAGACTTCTGGTCCTGGGGATGCGGAGCGACTTGCCCGCATGGCCCGGGAAGATGGCGTTCAAGTTCTCGCGGTCGTAGGTGGCGACGGTACCTTGAACGAGACGGTGCAGGCTTACCTTGATCCGGAGGGGAATCCCCTTGCAGGCCCGGATTTGGCTGTCATTCCTGCAGGAACTGGGGGGGATTTTAAACGCTCGCTTGGGCTATCGGGGAGCTTGGAGGAAGCCGTTGGTCGCTTGCGGAGCCCGGGTCGTCCGGTGGATCTTGGCCTGCTACGGATTGTGGACACTCAGGGAGCACCTGCGATTCGGGCCTTCCTCAACATTACCAGTTTCGGTGTCGGTGGCCTTGCCGATCAACTTGTCAACGAAGGTCCGAAGTGGCTTGGCGGGAAACCGGCTTTCTTCCTGGGATCCTTGCGAGCGACCCTGGGATACCGCAACCAGGCGGTACGGGTGAACGTCGACAGCCGCATGTTTTTTGAGGGCCCTGCTTTCAACACAGCCATCGCTAACGGACGCTACTTCGGTGGTAGCATGTTGATCGCCCCTCACGCCGACCTCTCCGATGGTGAGTTCGATGTGGTGATCTTGGGGGATCTCACCTTGCCGGAAAAGCTTGCCCTCTCCTCCTCTCTCTATGATGGTACACATCTCGGCCGGGATAAGATCTACGCTGGTCGTGGTCGAGTCGTCGAGGCGGAGCCTGTCCACCCCTGGAGCCAGGTACTCATCGACATGGATGGGGAAACTCCGGGGCGCCTTCCCCTCCGGGCCGAGGTTCTCCCCGGAGCCCTTCGGGTCCGCTTCTAATACCTCGATCCGGAGCATTGCCTCCGCTGCGTCTGCTCGCTTCACCGCTTGCTTGCGCGAATCTCCCACGCATAGCAAATGTCCCACTCTTGACGCTGCATGCTCGAAGCCCGCGAGCCGTTGCCCAGGCCTCCCGTAGATGGCTGCGTCCACCACACCGGGGGCGGAACGAGCCTGCTCAAGACCCTCCACTCGCCGTACTTCTCCGCAGGGGGGTTTCAAAAACCGAACCAGTGCTGCCCCATACCGCTCGCTCCGGGCCCCCTCGTGCTCCAGCTCTGGATCGCCTAGTGCTACCCCCAGCAACCGACGGTACAGGTCAACGCCACTCACCAATCGGGTCACGTCCGCGTCGAAGCCCCCCCCGCACCGGGCCGCCGTCTCAAAGACCACAGCTCTCCCTGGGGCGACGCACACCTGCGTGTAGCAGGGGCCTCGCGTTAGCCCGAGTGCTCTCGCGGCTCGCCTGGCTGCTTTGATACCTTCCTCCACCAGTACCGTATCCAGACAGCTTGGAGCGATCTCGCTGCGCATCACGCCCAAGGGGCGGAGCCCAGGGAACACCTCCCGGTCTGTAACCCCGTGGACTTCTAGATTGCCCTGATCCACCCAGCCGTTCACTGAGATCTCGTGCCCTGGGAGGAACTCTTCGACAATCACACCAGCATGGCCATGACTTGCCTCCGCCGCTGCCTTGTATGCCTCCTCTAGCGCTGCCAGATCCTCCACCCGGGATACCCCCCGTTGACCCCATCCGAAGGCTGGCTTGACCACAAGCGGTGGGCCGACTGTTTCGGCAAAATTTCTCGCTTCGTCCAGGCTCCGGGCATGGAGGAACCGTGGAACAGGAAGACCGGCAGCCAGGTAGGCTGCCCTCATGGCCCCCTTGTCCTGACACCGGAGGATCACTTCCGGCGGTGCATAGAAGGGAAGCCCTAGCCGGTGCGCTACCTGTGCGGTGGAGGTCAGTGCCAGCTCCGAGCCGGTGGTGGTGATCGCTCGGACACCGGTGCGGACCAAGGCTGCTTCGATGGCCTTTGGATCGCCTGTCGATACCTGCTCGAACCGATCAACGAGGGGAACGCCGACGGCTTCTGGGTTCAGGTCAAGGCCTAGGATGGAGAGACCCAGGTCGCGGGCAGCACGTAGCAGACCGAGCTGGGGGAAGCCACAACCCACTACGGCAATCTTACGAGGAGGCATGAGGAAGCTCTACAGGAGAGGGAGTCACGCCTGCTGGTCCTTTGAGGGATTCTCCCTCGATTACTTCAGCCACGAGGAAAGTAGGGCGTGCTTGGGTCTGGATGTAGATTCTGGCGATGTACTCACCGATGAGAGAGAGGGCGAGAAGCTGGGCTCCGCCGAGGATTGCTATGATCGCTATGAGGGACACCCAACCGGTGACAGTCTGGCCCCAGATGAGCTTGTAGACCACTGCCCGCAGCGCCACGAGAGCACCGATGGCTGCGCAACCGAGGCCCAATAGCCCCACGTAGCGGAGCGGCTTTGAAGAGAAACCGACCACCAAGTCGAAGGTGTTGTTGAGGAGCTTGGCAAGGTTGTATTTGGTGCGTCCGCTTGCTCGGGGGGCGTGGCCTACGTCAACGACGGTGTAGCGGGCGCCTACCCAGCAAGCGAGTGCTGAAAGGAATTTGCTCCGTTCCGGGAGTTCGGCCAGCAACTTCGCTGTGGAGGCCCGCATCAGCCGAAAAGTGGAGATGTCCTCCGGCAACTCGATCTCCATGCGACGCATGACCCATCGCATTCCCTGAGAGGCCATCCTCCGGAAGAGGGGATCCTTCCGGTTTTTGCGGACCCCGTAGACAATGTCGATGTCTGGGCCCTCGAAGGCTAGCAGCTTGGGGATGTCTTCCGGTGGGTTCTGCAGGTCGCCGTCCATCTGGAGGATCCAGCGACCTCGGGCGTGGAGGTAGCCCGCCTGTACTGCGGCTTCCTGGCCGTAGTTTCGTGTAAAGCGCACTGCTCGTACTCGGGGATTTTCCCGACACAGGGTGCGGAGCAGTGTAGGAGTCAAATCGCGGCTCCCGTCGTCGACGAAGATGATCTCATAGGGCTTGCCTACCTGATCAAGTACCTTTGAAACCCGCTCCACGAGGGGGCGCACATTGCCTTCCTCGTTGTAGACGGGCACCACCACGCTGTAGTGGAGCTTACCCTCGTCCTCGTCTTTCACGCCACCGCCTCAATCAGCCGGTCGCACACGTAGTCCACATCTTCAGGGGGAATCCCTGGCCAGAGCGGGAGGGAGATCGTTCGGGATCCGATCTCTGCCGCATTCGGAAGAGCCTCCTCCGGGAGTCGGAAGCGCTCTCGGTAGTAAGTCAGCGTGTGGATGGCTCGGTAGTTGATTGCACAGCCTATCCCTGCCTGCCCCAGCTTCACCAGGATTTCCTCTCGGCGACCTCGTGGGACCAGCACCGGGAAGAGGTGGTGAGCGCTTTTGCCTTCCCTTCGCATCAACGTTACACCTTCCACCCCTCGCAGCCGCTCCTCGTAGTGCTCCACTGCAGCTTGCCGCCGCGCCCTCCGAGCCTCTGCTCGGTCGAGCTGGGGTAGCAGCAGCGAAGCTTCGATATCCGTTAGCGCCCCCTTGAAGCCTAGCTCCATCATGTCCCAGTGCTGGTAAGCCCCGCCATAGCGCGAGGCTGCATCCTTGGAAACCCCATGATTGCGCAATCTCCTCAACCGGGCATCCAGTTCGGGGTTGCTCGTGGCCACTGCACCGCCGTCGCCACTCGTGAGGGTTTTGGTAGCGTAGAAACTGAATACCGCTGCATCTCCTAGGGTGCCAGGTCGTAGCCCATCTCGCTCAGCCTCGAAACCATGCGCCGCATCTTCGATCAGCAGCAGTCCGTAGCGATCGGCGATGGTCCGCAGCTCGCGCACGTTGCACAGCTGTCCGTACAGATGCACGCACAGGATTGCCTTCGTCCTGCCGGTTATTTTGCGAACCACGTCCTCTGGGTCGATAGCGCCGGTGGCCGGATCCACGTCAGCGAACACCGGGGTTGCTCCCACGTACAGTGCTGCGTTGGGCGTCGAGATGAAGCTCATCGGGGTGGTGATCACCTCGTCCCCAGGACCCACCCCGAAGGCGTAGAGGACCATATGGAGGCCCAAGGTGCAGCTTGATACTCCGACCACGTGAGGAACCCCGAGGGCTTCGCTGAGCCTTCGCTCGAAGACACCCACCCGTGGGCCGAGGGTCAGGAAGGTGGTACCCAGGGTTTCTCGGAGGGAATCCAGCTCAGCTTCCCCAAGGTCGTGGCGGTAAAAGTCGACCTTCCGTTGGATCATGAGAGCACCCGGCCGTCGATAGCAACCTCATGGAAGGTGCGCTCGACCTCCGCAAGGAAGACATACTGCTTGAGGGTATAGAAGCGACGGTCGTCGGGGTCGACGCGGCCCTCGCGGAGTGCTTGGTGTACTTCGGCGATCCCCTCGTCGATGGAGCGTTGAGGCCTCCAGTCGAGGAGGCGCTCAATTTTGTCGAAGTTCACGTTGTAGTCTCGGAGATCCGGGTCAGAGCCTGCGATGTCGAGGTGCGTGCCAGGGATAGCATCCCGGATACGGTAGGCCAGGTTCAAGATGCGTACGTTGTTGTTGTTGTTCCCAACGTTAATAATCTGGTTGCGGACCTTTTCAGCAGGGGCCTCCAGGGTGCGGAGCAGTGCTTCCGCCACGTCAGTCACATGGACGAAGGGACGCCACTGTTTGCCTCCGCCATCGACCACAATCCGCTGCTGAGTGTAGGCATTTTTGGTCATGACATTCACAGCTAGATCGAAGCGCATGCGGGGGGCCAGGCCAAAGACCGTAGCGAACCGGAGCGCGGTCACTGTCATCGGAGTCGCCTGCCCCAACTCCAGGAGCGACCTCTCTACCTCCGCTTTGCATCGCGCGTAGAGCGATACTGGGTGGAGCGGGGAGGTTTCCGTCAACTGTATCCCCTCACCGTGGCCGTAGACACTGCAGGAGGAGGCGAATACAACGCGGGCCACTCCAGCCCCCTGCGCTAGCCGATGGCAGCGGCGAGAGCCCTCTAGATTGACCGAACGGGTCAGCTCCGGGTCCAGCTCGCAAGCTGGATCGTTGGAGATTCCCGCCAGGTCGATGAGGCCATCGACCCCCTCGAAGACCCGAGGGTCCACCCTCCGCACGTCCGCCTTCACCACCTGCAGCGAGGGGTGCTTCGGGAGCGTCTGCCCCCCGAAGTAGAGCCGATCCACCACCGTAACTCGGTGGCCTCGACCCAAAAGCATCGGTACCAGCATGGAACCGATGTAACCGGCCCCGCCGGTCACAAGAACGTGCATCATGGGCGCCCGCTCTACTCAGGGCGCGGAACCACGGCAAGTCCTCCCCCTGTCAGGCCCTCCTTAGGGTGCTCGTCTCTAGGAGACGCGCCCCTACGCCTACTTGTGCCTGTCATTGCTCCTTCGCCTCCCTGGCGGAGTTCGTGCTCCTGACTCCGCACCGTGGACAGCGGGCCTTGGCTCTCTCGCGCCCTCAGGGGCAACCTGTCTCCGGAGACGTGCATCCTAAGAGACGTGCATCTACCCAACACAGCCAATCCCCCTCCTGTCCTGGTTATCGGCGCTGGTGTAGGGGGCCTTGCCCTTGCTGCTCGCCTTGCTCACCGGGGGCTCCCAGTACAAGTGCTCGAAAAGGAACCTCAGGTGGGTGGCAAGATGCGAGTGATTCCTGTGGCCCCGGGGGTTTCTGTCGATGGTGGCCCCACCGTGCTCACCATGCGATGGGTCTTTGATGAGCTCTTCCGCGAGTTGGGTGACGAGCTTGATCGCCACGTCACCCTCGCTCCCCTCGACGTCCTTGCTCGGCACTCCTGGCCGGACGGTGTCGTTTTTGACCTATTCAGGGATCGGGATCGGAGCGCCCAAGCCATCTCCGAGGTGTTCGGTGCCCGGGAAGGGGAGGCGTACCGAAGGTTTTCGCGGTACTGCGAGGGGATCTTGGCGACGGTGCGGGAACCTTTCCTACGCCGTCCTCTGCCTCGGCTGGCAGACATGATGTCGTTGGAGGCGCTGCGGCAGGCGAGGGCGTTGGCAGGGATCGACGCGACCAGGACGATGTGGGATGCGGTGAGGTCGTTCTTCCGAGAGCCCCGGCTTCAGATGCTGTTCGGGCGGTACGCGACCTACGTGGGTTCATCGCCCTTGGAGGCGCCAGCGACGCTCAACGTGATTGCAGCGGTGGAGCAAGCAGGGGCGTGGGTGGTTCGAGGAGGCATGAAGGAGCTCGCGAAAGCGCTCCGGGAGCTTGCGGAGCGGCAGGGGGCAGAGATCCGCACTGGCGTCCAGGTGACTAGGATTATGACGGAGCAGGGGCGAGCTTGCGGGGTGAAGCTGTGCTCTGGGGAGGAACTGCGAGCTTCGGCGGTGGTAACCAACGGGGATGTGGCGCATTTGCGGACGTTGCTGGGGCCTTTGGGGAGCAAAGCGCCGCGGCCGGGGGTACGTTCGCTCTCAGCTTTTGTGATGACGGGGCTGTATGAGGTCACCGGCTTCCCGCTCGATCACCACAATGTGTTCTTCTCCAGGGATTACCCTCAAGAATTCTCTGATCTGTTCGAGCAGCGGCGCATGCCTTCGGAGCCTACCCTCTACGTCTGTGCCCAGGACCGTGGGCCCTATGGAGGGGTGCCTGCGGGTCCGGAGCGGTTGCTGATTTTGTCCAACGCGCCAGCTATTGGTGATGAGCCCGGGGCCTTCCCGGAGCATGAGGTTACCGCATGGGAATCGAAGATCCTGGAGCTTCTCTCCAAGCAGGGGCTAAGGCTGACGCCCCGGGGGCACGTGACCACGACGCCGACGGGGTTCGAGCAGCTATTTCCGGCGACGGGGGGGGCTCTCTACGGGCCGGCCTCTCACGGGATGTTGTCGGCCTTCGCCCGGCCATCCTGCAGAACCTCGATACCGGGGCTCTACGCGGTGGGCGGGAGCGCTCACCCGGGGGCGGGGGTGCCGATGGTAGCGCTCTCGGCAAGGATTGCCGAACAGAGGCTCCTCTCGGACCTCGGTGCGACCTTGTCCTACCGGACGGGGGCTACGCCTGGTGGTACATCGACGGCCTCAGCGACTGTGGGCGCTTCGGTGTAACCGCCATCGCTTTCGTGGGCTCGGTGTTCTCCCCCCGATACGCGGCACTCCGAGGAGATCCACGGCGCCATGTTGCCCTCAACGTGGCCCTCTACCGCCTTGATGGCGGTGCTTCCTCCTGGATCTTCGCCGAGCACGATGGCCGCACCACGTTCCGGGATGGGACGTCGCTGGCGGTAGGTGCATCGCTTTGGGAGCGCTCTGGGGACGGGCTCCGGCTCGACTTCGACGAGGTGACCTCTCCGTTTCCGAGGCCTACCCTACCTCGGAGGCTCCGGGGAACGATTCTTCTCCGAGGAGAACCTCAGGGGGATGAGCCCCCCATCGCCCTTGACGACCGGGCTGAGCACCTCTGGTGGCCGCTACTGCCTCAGGGCTTCCTAGAGGTCAACGTCCCGGAGCTCGGCCTGCGTTGGCAGGGCAAGGGGTACCATGACGCCAACACGGGGGAGGCTCCGCTTCCTACCGCGTTCCGTATGTGGACTTGGGGCCGCTTTCATCAGGGTGAGCAGTCCCTCTTGGTCTACCATACGGAGCCCCTCTCCGGGCCACCCCGCTCCGTGGCGCTCTGTCTAGGTCGCGGCCGCCGGGAGGCGATCCCCCCTTTCACCTCCCGGACGCTAGGGCGTGGGCTCTGGGGGCTCCCGGTGGTGGCTCCGTCGGATCGTGGTGCCCGGGAGCCCACGCTGCTCTACACCTTGGAAGATTCCCCTTTTTACGGACGTTATGTGGTTGAGGCGACGCTAAGGAATGAGCGGCTCCGGGGGGTGACCGAGGTGCTTTCCGCAGAACGTTTTGCCCGGGGCTGGGTGCGCTTCCTGCTGCCCTTCCGCATGCGCTTTGCCTGTGGAGGAATGGGTCGTATTCGACTTTAGCTTGTAGGGGAAACCCATCGTATGGGTGGGGAGGCGGTCGGTCATGACGCTGGCGTGGACAGGGTTGTTCCGGTAAAGGGATGCCATCATGGGCACCGAGACACGCGAAGTATTCGCTGATCTCTCAAGGCGTCTTGAGGCGCTAAGGGGGTATCTTTGACTTTCCTCGACTCAAGCGGCACCTGGAAGAACTGAACGCGGACGCTGCCAACCCGGAGCTTTGGTCCGATCCGGCGAAGGCACAGGTCGTGCTTAGGAAGCGCGACGAGGTAGACCGAAAGGTTTCGTCGGTGGAGCAGCTTACCCGGGAGATCACCGAGGCTCGCGAGCTGTATGAGCTGGCAGAAGCGGAAGGGGATGAGGGGCTCCAGAAGGAACTGGAAGCCCAAGCGCGGGTGCTGGAAGGGAAGCTGCGACAGGCCGAGCTTCGGCGCATGCTGTCGGGGCCGGTAGATCACGCGAGTGCGATCATCCAGATCCACCCGGGTTCAGGGGGGCAGGATGCGAAGGGCTGGGCCTTCAACTTGATCCGGATGTATTCGCGGTGGGCGGAAGCGCACGGGTACAAAGTTGAGATCCTCGACTATGAGCCTTCAGAGGAAAATAGCAATGAGTGTGTGGATGATGCAGTGTTGCGGGTGGATGGGCCTAACGCCTATGGGTTTCTCCGGGCTGAGTCGGGTATCCATCGCTTCGTGAGGATCTCACCCTATGACTCCCAGGGGAGGAGACAGACCGCTTTCGTGGCAGTTGACGTTACGCCCGACATTGAGGACGAGATCCACATCGAGGTGAAGCCTGAGGACATTGAAATCACGACGATGCGCGCCGGGGGCAAGGGGGGGCAAAACGTCAACAAGGTTGAGACAGCGGTGCGGCTAAAGCACCATCCTACTGGTATTAACATCGTCTGCCGAGCTGAGCGAAGTCAGCACCAAAACCGGGCTCTGGCTATGAAGATGCTCAAGGCCAAGCTCTATGAGCTTGAGCTTCGCAAGCGGGAGGACGCGGCTGCCGCCGTTGCTGCTGCTAAGACGGACATCGCTTGGGGGCACCAGATCCGCTCCTATGTGCTGATGCCGTACCGGCTCGTGAAAGATCTGCGCACCGGCTACCAGACCGGGGATGTGCAGACGGTGCTTGACGGCGACCTAGATCCATTTCTGGAGGCTTATCTGCTAGCCGCCGCGAACGGTAAGCTCAAGAAGGGCGGCGTCGTCGAGGACCTTGACTGAGCCGGAACAGCCCGTCGCTCGGAACGCGATCCTGATTTCCCTGGGACTGTCTGCAGGGATAGGGATGCTAGCCCTCCGTCACGTGCTCCAAGAGCCGCTTCCGCAGCCGGGGCTTGCCGTGGCTTCCGTGGCTCCGACACCGATGCCGACCCGCTTGCCAGAACTACGTCCCCATGCTCCGGCGACCAGCCCCCGCCGTCTCCCTCTAGATCTCACTGAAGAACAGAGGAGGGCTGGCTACAACGAATGTATGGTTCCAGACCCGGGGCCTGGGTATTTTGCTGCTCCCCGCTACCTCTGGAAGGGGATGCTCTACCCGCCAGCCCAGGGGGGGATGCGAGAGGACGGGGGCTACGATGTGATCGTTCATTTTCACGGCGGACCCTCTGCTCGCAAGGCGCTGGTAGGGTACGCTCGGGGCGTGGTGCTGGCGGGGTTTGACCTCGGCAACGGCAGTGCATCTTATGCTCAGCCGTTTGCCTCCTCCATGTTGTTCGATGAGCTACGCCACGGGATCGAGAAGCACCTGCGGGCCCACAGCAACCGCTCAGACGCCTACATCCGGCATCTGGCGCTGAGTGCCTGGAGCGCTGGCTATGGGGCTGTGAACTCGATCCTGCGGCATGCGGGTCCGGCGGTAGCGGATGCAGTGATCCTGCTGGACGGGTTCCATGCGGGCTACTTGGAGGGCCAGGGAGGACACCGCATAGACGAACAGAATGTGGCGCCTCTGCTAGAGTTTGCTCGTTTGGCTGTCGAGGGCCAGCGATTCTTCTATCTGACCCACTCCCAAGTGGGCACCGATGATTACGCCTCCACCACGGAGATGAGCGAATGGTTGCTGAGAAAGCTGGGGATTCGGCGGGTGGCTGGGGGGCTGAGTGAGGATCCATTGGGGCTCTTGACCTACGCGGATCGAGGGGGCTTCCGGCTCCGGGGTTTTGGAGGCAACGACCGGCTCGCTCACTGTGATCACCTGAGGCACCTCTCGGAGGCCGTGGTTCTCCTGGAAGCCCGCTGGGGCACGCCACCGGCCCAGGGGTTAAGATGTCGATTCACGCAAGGCCGAGATTTTCTGAGACAGTTCCGAGGCAACC
>JANWXX010000128.1:0-7690 GCA_025057345.1 Polyangiaceae bacterium
GTCTCGGGGGTGAGAGAGCGCACCAAGGGTCACACCTTGGTAAAGCTTGACGTTCTCCCCGATATGGGTGGTTTCCCCAATGACGACGCCAGTGGCATGGTCGATGAAGAAGCGAGGGCCAATGGTGGCACCAGGGTGGATGTCCGTCCCGGTACGCGCATGGGCCCACTCGGTCATGATGCGCGGCATGAGGGGGACGCCGAGCACATGAAGGGCATGCGCTAGGCGGTAGACGGTCACCGCGAGAAGGCCAGGGTAGGCAAGGATGATCTCGTCGAGGTGGGTAGCAGCTGGATCGCCGTCGTAGGCTGCCTGAACATCGGAGATAAGCACAGTGCGGATCTGGGGAAGCTGGCGCAAGAACTGGGAAGTTAGCTCAACAGCCTGGCGCTGAGAGGCGGCAGCAGTCGCTTCGGGGCACTCGCCGCAGGCCTCCTGGTGGTAGCAAAGGCAGACAGCGATCTGTCGCTGAAGTTTGTCACGGGTGGTCGAGAGCAGGACACCGACGTGATAGGGGAGGTTCTGATCGGTCAGATCCTGGCGGCCATAGTATCCGGGGTAAAGCAACTGGAGGAGCAGCTCAATGATCTCAATGATCTCATCTCGCGAGGGGAGAAAGCGGCGATTGATGTGGTGGGCACGGGGCTGGGAGCGGTAGCTCTCGATGAGCCCCTCCACCAAAGCGGGGAGTTCGGCGTCTTGCTCAGGAAGGGAAGTCACGGGAGGAACGCTACCATACCCCCTGTCTCGCCGCTCGCCCCTCGCTGCGGCTACACTGGTCGCTGCTATGCAGCCTCTTTTCGAAACCGAGGTCCATGCCCAGCTCCGTGCCCAGGCCCGGCGCTTCGCCCAAAACGAGATTGCTCCCTACGCCCGCGCTTGGGAGGAGGCTGGCGAGTTCCCCCGGGAGCTGTACCGTAAGGCCGCCGCAGCAGGCTTGCTGGGGCTTTCCTTTCCGGAGCACCTCGGCGGGAGCGGGGGTGACTTGACCCTGGCGCTGGCCTCCTCGGAAGAGCTACTCGTGCATGGCCGCTCTGTCGGCACAGTGGTGGGTCTAGGGAGCCTGGGAATTGCCCTGCCTCCGATCCTGGCTCTAGGGAACGACGAGCAGCAGCGGCGGTTCATCCCCCCAGTACTTGCGGGGGAGAAGATCGCGGCCCTGGCCATCACCGAACCCGGCGGAGGTAGCGATGTGGCACGGCTCCGTACCAAGGCAGTACGGGATGGAGACTTCTACATAGTCAATGGCTCCAAGACGTTCATCACCTCCGGCTGCAGGGCGGACCTGCTTACAGTAGCCGTGCGCACGGGCAGCGAGGGGCATGGTGGCATCTCACTCTTGGTTGTCGAACGGGGGACACCAGGCTTCCGGGTGAGTCGGAAGCTGGACAAGATGGGCTGGTGGGCCAGCGATACGGCCGAGCTCTCTTTTGAGGACTGCCGCGTCCCTGCCTCCAACCTCCTCGGCGAGGAAAACACGGGGTTCCTGGCAATCATGAAAAACTTTGCTTCCGAGCGGCTGATGCTCGCCTCCCAGTGTGTTGCTATCGCTCGCCTCGCTTACCAAGAAAGTGTCGCCTATGCACGAGAGCGTCAGGCCTTCGGTCGGCCTCTATCTGGCTTCCAGGTAATTCGCCACAAACTCGCGGATATGGCTTCTCGTATCGCCGCCGCCCGGGCCCTCACCGACGAGGCGCTCCACCGGCTCGGGCGAGGTGAGGACGTCACCGCCTTGGCCGCCATGGCCAAAAACATTGCTACCGACATGTGCATGGCAGTTTGCAACGAGGCAGTGCAGATCCATGGGGGCTACGGCTTTATGCGAGAGTTCGTGGTAGAGCGCCTGTTCCGCGACGCACGGCTCTACCCCATCGGTGGGGGAACCCGAGAAATCATGAACGAGATCATCTGCAAGTTCGAAGGTTACTGATGCACTTTCCCTCCTTGATTCTAGCCTCGATGTTGTCTCTCCCTCTCCTCGCCTGCGGCCAAGAGCAGGCTCGTAGACAGGAGGCAGCCCAAATCACGGACGCCATCGACGCACTCATCATGGCGGACCGCAAGGCAAGGCAGCCACTGCTGGACCGGCTCCGGGCCACCCCTTGCTCCCTTCCCGAGGTCTGCGAGGCTCGCCGTGCCTGCACCGACGCCTTTGCCCCCGCGGTGGAGGCGGCCCGGTTGCAGGCGGAAGCCCGCGCCCTGCTGGATGAGCAGCGTCCCGACTTGACGGCCCAAGTGGATGCACGGCTCTCTCAGGCAGAGCGCCTTCAAGAGAAAGCTCGCTTTCTCCAAGAACGCTGCATCAGCGCGACGACCCACCTGCGCCAAAACTACCGTCTCTGAGTCCTTGGTGTAGTGCAGGTTTCTATCAATTCATGCCACCGCTGTGCGATCCGGTCCGTATGGAAATCCCTGCTACGAAGGTATCCCTGGGCCACAAGGATGGTTCGCTCTTCTGGATCGGATAGAAGCCTGCTCAGGGTGTTTGCCCATACCTCGATCACCTGCGGTAGATCGGGGGCTCCTGCAAACATCGGCATGAGCACTCCGTGGGCTGCTCGCTCGGGAGCGTTCAACCTAGGAGGACGCGCCGTTCCAGGGGCCAGAATTTCTCGGGGCCCGTACGGACAATCAACGCACACGACGGGAACCCCACAGATCATCGCCTCCAGGATCGCATTGCCAAACCCCTCTGCCGTAGAGGCCAGCAGGTAGAGCTTCGCCCGGGAGAGGTAGCGGAACGGATTGGCTCTGTGCCCCAGGAAGAGGACATCTGTATCCAGAGGGATAGCCCCTGACGCACCCTCAAAATCTGCCTGATTCAGACCCCGTGCTCTGGCCCAATCTCTGAGTTGCTGACGCGCCGGACCATCTCCTACTAGCACCAGAGCCACGGAGGGGCGCTGACGCCGCAGAACTGCGAGTACGTCAATCAGGTGATGAAGCCCTTTCTCTCCGCTCAGGCGCCCATGCGAGACCAGTACCTCTCTTCGTTGAAAGAAAGAATGCACAGGCACTTCGACAGGCTCATTCCCCTGGGCACTTATGGCATCCGTGTCGAAGAAGTTATGAATGACATGAATAGGAATGCTTTCAGGAATTCGATACCATTGCTTCATCTCCCTCCCCACTCCTTCGGAGAGGGCAACGATGGCATCCGGGGAGCGCAACGCCAGCGGAAAGAAAACCTTTTGCCGGAGCGTGCCCATCGGGCCGCAGATGTGCTCGTCGAAGCGCCTGGAACCACGGATACTGAAGATTACGCGCTCTTGCGTCCTAGAAAGGGCATTCACATAATCGGCCCCCTCCAAGAAGCTGATACAGACATCTACCCTCAGTGACCTCTTGAGCTCTCTCACACGCTGTACTCGCTCAACGAGCCTCCTTCCTTTGTCGAGTAGGTTGTCTCCCCTAGGAATCTTCAGCTCGTGAAGAGGTACCGGTACGGGAAAATGGCCTGCCTCCTTCTGAGAAAAGATACAAGCCTGTACCTCATGGCGCTCTGCGAGGATGCCGCAGACGTTGGAGAACGAGCGCTCTGCCCCACCGAATCCGGTATCTGTGGTGAGCATCAAGATGCGGCGGCGTCCCATGAGCTCGCATTCCTTAGCAGGGAAGGAACCTCCTGCGCCATCCGCTCCTGGTCCTCCACATCGGAAGTCACGAGCGGCCGCAGGTGCTGGGCCTCACTAAGTCGTCCGCAAATCGCAACAAAAAGGCGCTCGGCGAGACCCTCTCCGAGGTCGAGGGAGAGTCCCGAGCGAGGGAACATCTCTGCCACGATCCTGAGCTTGGGTTCGATAGCCAGACAGATGGAGGGTACACCCAGACAACCTGAGGCAATGGCACCGTGGGCCCGCGTCGTGACTACAAGCTCACTCCGTCGCAAGTGCTCCAGAAGCTCTCCCAGATCGATCTGACCGGGGCGCCAGATAAGGGCAGGAACCCTAGGGAACGATGGGAGTACAACCTGCTCGTCTGCCGGATCGAAGAGCACCAGGGACACGGCAACTTTCTCACGACGAAGTTGTTCGACGGCAGTTGCTACACTCGAAAGATGCTCCATCCGGTCGTACTTCCAGCCGCGCAGCACAAAGGTCACCCCTCGCGGGGGCTCGCAGATCTCCGAGGAGAGCAGTGAGGGAGGACACCAGTAGCGGCGTGCAAACACCAGATCAGCTCCGAGCCTGACGTCCAGCGAAGGGGCTATCCGCAGGGCATTTTCCCGGCTTGCCGGGTCTCGGACCATCAACCAGGAAAATTCCCCTAGGGTGGCCTTAGCTTGGACGAACTTCGCTGAGCTATCGGTGAAGGTTCCCACCCCGATGCCGATGCCGACCTTCCTGGGTGCATCCGCTCCGAGTGTACCCTTGAGCTTGCGATAGCCTCTCCGCGCTGCGGCTAGCCAGGGAGCCGGCAGGGTGCTGGCTACTCGGTTCACCCAACGCTGCACTGGAGAACTCTCGTCAAAATCGAAAAATACACCCCCTCCTCCTGCGACAATCAGGTCAAAGTTCGTAGGCTCTAGAGCAGAGACGAGGGGAACGTGCTCGCCGAGCAGCACCCGTAGGTACGAGCCTCGGGAGGAAAGGCAACGGACATGGATGCTGGCCTGCGGGAAGGTTTCTCGCAGCATGCGGTAAGCTACCAACAGCAGCAGGTCATCTCCCAAATTGGCGTAGCCGTAGTAACCCTGGAGCAGGATGCGACGAGGTGTGGGCAAAGTCATCGTTCTGCATCTTGCTCCAGAAGCTTCCGGATGCGACTCGCTGCTAGGCCATCGCCGTAGGGATTCTGGGCCTGGCTCATACGAGCGTAGTGGGAGGGATCGGTGGCGAGGCGCGTAAAGGAGGATACGATGCGATCGGGGTCGGTACCGACAAGCTCGCAGCATCCAGCGGCAACGCCCTCGGGGCGCTCTGTAGTTTCCCGGAGTACGAGGACAGGCTTGCCTAGGCTAGGCGCTTCTTCCTGAATCCCTCCAGAGTCGGTCAACACGATGTGGCAGACGAGCAGCAGATACACTAGCTCATCGTAAGGAACAGGATCGAGAAGGTGGACGTTGGGAAGCCCCTGGAGCCGGCTAGAAACAACCCCACGGACGTTGGGGTTCAGGTGCACGGGATAGAGAAAAACGTAGTTTGGGAAGAGCGCAGCAAGCTGCTGGATGGCCGTGCAGATATTCTCGAAACCCTGTCCGAAACTTTCACGCCGGTGACCTGTGATGAGCACCAAAGGCTGCCCGGGGGTTAGGTACGAAGCAAAGCGACGCTGGTACCGGGAAAGGTCGTCCTGAACCCTTCTTCGTACATGAAAGAGGCTGTCGATGACCGTGTTTCCTACCACATGGACTCCTGCTTGGATGCCTTCGGCCGCGAGCGCAAGACGGGCGGTTTCCGTAGGTGCGAAATGGAGGCGGGCTAGAAGGCTTGTCGCACGGCGGTTGAACTCCTCGGGGAAAGGGCGCCAGATGTCGCCGGTCCGGAGCCCTGCCTCTACGTGAAACAGGGGAATTTTTCTGTAGAAGGATACGAGGGAAGCGGCAAAGCAGGTGGTCGTGTCTCCTTGTACAATAATACCCTGGTAGCGCCCCCCAGAGAACCATGCATCGAGGCGGGTGAGCACTGTTGCGGTGAGGTCTGCGAGGGACTGGTTCTGAGTCATGATGTCCAGAGAAACATCAGGACGGACATCGTAGAGGTCGAGCACCTGGTCGAGCATCTCCCGATGCTGCCCGGTGGAGATCAGCTCGACTCCCAGACGGTCGGAGCCCCGGAGGGCCATCCATACCGGCAGTAGTTTCACCGCTTCTGGCCGCGTTCCGAGGACGATCGCATAGGTCTTCATGCCGGCGATGGTGTTGCATGGGAAAGCCAGAAGGTTCAAGGGCGGCGCCAGAGCGGGGGAAACGGGCCCCGAGATCGGAAGAGCAGGAACCAAAGTCCCACCCCATGGAGGATACATACCATGGAGGCTGCCGCCCCGAGCTGGAGCCAGCCTAGGGGCCTGAGCCAAGCGCCGAGCTGGCGGCTTAGAACGGCCACCGCCAAAGTAGCCGCTAGCGCAAAGAGCGAGAGCCGCAGGAAGGTCAAGCGAGGGAGGCCGAGGAGACGAGCCGCGTAAAGGGGAGTAAACCCGCAACTGCGGAGGAGCTGGATAGTTCCTCCCACAAGTACCGGGCTCCAGAGCCCCAAGTGTGTGTATCTGGCCAGCAGGTACCCACCGGTCACACTGGCCAGGCCTGCAACTAGCTGGACTATCGCCGGAAGCTGAAGTGCTTTTCGCCCAAGGAATACGCTGGCAAGAGGTTGATAGCCCAGACTCAGTCCAAAAGGGAGAACCACCAGCGAGAGCAGGGGGGCAAGGTGGGCGAAGGAAGCTCCCTGCCACGAAGTGAGCAGGGGCTCGGCAAACCCGGAAACCAGACCTACTGGGAGAGCCATGATCAGTGCCACAGTCTTCACGGATTCTTCTGCGAGCAACCGTGCATCGGTGTCTCGCTCTCCCACCAACGCACCGAGGAGTCGGGGACCAAACACACCCGACACTGAGGAACCGACGGAGATCAGCAGAGTGACCCATACCTGAACTAGCGCATATTGCCCGGAGATCTGAGGGCCAAGCACGCGGTTGAGGACGAGTAGATCCGCATTCAAAAAAAGAAGAACACCTAGTTGGGTAGCCATAGTCCACCCCCCAACAGTCCACACCTCCCAGAGTACGGATAGGGAGGCAAGTCGCCAGGTGAGCCTCAGGGAGGGAAGCAATCTTCTTGCACTCCAGGCAGCCAGGATGAGATGAACCATCGCGCTCGCCGCCAGACCCACTCCCACATACCGTAGTCTCGGTGCGATTGCTTCGAACAACAGTACCGGCACGCCCACTCGTGTCGCTATCGTCACTACAGTCATCCCCGAGCGCAGATCGAAGCGACTCTGGATGTAGACCACCAGCTCCAGGATGCTCGCCAGCGCTCCCAGCAGAAACATGCTCAGAGACCCAAAGGCCAGCAACCGCACGTCCTCACCGATACCAGGAGGAATCCTCAGCAGGCTGTCTACTTGAAATGCCAGCCAGATCACCCCTGGCCCTAGCACCAGAAAAACTACCAGGAGAGCAAGGAGGATCGTGCTAAGTACCACAGAGGCTCGCTCGTCATTTCCCTCCTCCAGCGCTTGTGCCAGGGCTCGACTTGCTGATATCTGTAGGCTACTGGTGAAAATACCGAGGTACTGCACTGCGCTCATCATCAACGGAACGAATCCGTAGGCGGCCACCCCTAGGTGAGACACCAGGTAGGGGGAGTAGAGCAGCATCGAGAGCATCGATGCTCCGTAGGAGGTCAGGTTGAGTACCATATCCAGCAGCACTCGCCCCCGCCCTCCCCGCGGCCCATCGACCCCCGGCTTATCATTGCTGCCCATGGTTCAAAGGTTCCGGAGCCGCGCTGCAAGCTCTCCAGCCGCATGGCTCGCAGAGTAGACTTCGGGTGGCGCAGGCTGAGGGCTCCAGAGCTGCCCATGACGAGCTCGATCCAACAGATCGCCCAACAGTCTTGCAATCGCCTCCGGTTGATCCGGTGGGCAAGTCAGGCCACCTTGCTCTCGCACGATCCGATCGGATGGCGAACCCTCTGGGGTCAACGCTATCAGGAAGCGGCGAGCGACTAGGTAATCGAGGAGTTTGGATG
>JANWXX010000128.1:7700-11591 GCA_025057345.1 Polyangiaceae bacterium
ATGGAAAGAAAAGTGCCATCCGGGGATCCTTGCTCGGAGCATCAATGGTCAGAAGTACATGGGCGCTCCGCTGGAGCGAGCAGGCATCTTCGTGGGAAACCGGACCATGATCCCGTACCAAAGGCGCGGATCGCGCAAGCCGCGCTGTAACCTCTGGTGGCGCATGCCCTGCGAACTCTACGCGAAGCCCAACCTCATCCCACTCTCCTGCTATCCGGTCGAGAACCTCAAGGAACGTGTCTGGTCGCCTCGATCCATAAAATCTTCCAGTATGGACGATCCGGATAGGGTAGGAGCGCGGTGGTAGGCCCGGGTCTGGAGCCTCGTCGTACACGTTGGGAGAAACCAAGAGTTTATGGGCATGATGGGGGTATTTCCGGGCGAAATGGAGACGGGCCTCTTCGCAGGTCATCGTCACGTAGGTGGCCTGATCAAAGCAGGAGGCTTCCAGACGACGATGAAGGAAGGCCAGGGGGTGATGATGAAATGGATTATCAACCCAAGGATCGCTGAGGTGCATCACCCAGGGAACACGAAAGTGGGTCGCTAGGGCCCAGCCGAGCAGGTTGGAAGTCAGAGGAAGCCCGCGGGAGTAAACAACGTCGGGAGGGCGCCGGATCTTACGGAGTAGGAAGGGAAACCGGAGGAGGAAGAGGGCATTATCGTCAGGGAGATCTAGCAAAGGTGGGGCGACACGGCGGGCTGCCCCTACGAACCATCGCTTCTCGGGAAAGGGGAATCGGATGACTTCGATCTCGGCTAGGTACCTCTCAAGCGCCGGCTCCTCAGGGGCCCAGGATGCTACCTCCCGGGAAGTCACCAGAGTTATCTCCAGCCCAGCCCGCGCCAACGCAGAAAGGTAGCGCCCCACCTGAATCGATTCGGGGCTGTTCTTGGGTGGCGCGTTCAGCGCCACAGCTAGTATGTGCGTCACAGATACCTCTGCGGACGCTTTACCTCAATCTTTAGGCAGCGCCACCCCGTTGACTGCACTCTAGGCGTGCTAGATTGGCCCCGATGAACGCCAAGGCCTTCCTTCGCAAGACCTTCCCCGGCCTTGTCCGGGTCTATCGTCGGGTTGTCGATTACGCGGAGCATGACCGGAAGCTCCGCGGGCTCACGGTGGATCAGGTGTTCACCCAAATCTACCACGAAAATCACTGGGGCAGCACCGTGTCCGTGTCAGGCCCCGGCTCTACGCTAGAGCAGACGGCTGCCCTCCGCGAGGCTCTTCCTCTCCTGTTCTCAACCTACAAGATCAAACGTCTCCTCGATGTACCTTGCGGTGATTTTCACTGGATGCAGCACACCGATCGGAGTGCCCTGGACACTTACCATGGCGGCGATATCGTTGAACCTCTCATCAAGGAGAATCAAGCTCGCTTTCAGGGGGAAAAGACAACTTTTTCCAGACTCGATTTGCTGCAAGATCCGCTCCCCGATGCAGATCTCCTCCTTTGCCGAGATTGCCTCGTCCACCTCTCTTACCGAGACATCGCCGCTGCCATCTCCAACATCCGTCGGAGCCGGATCCGTTACCTCCTGACCACCACCTTCAACCGCCACGAAAACAGGGACATCGTTACCGGAGCTTGGCGCCCGATCAACCTGCAGGCGCCCCCCTTCTCCTTCCCCGATCCCCTCCTCCTCATCAATGAGCGCTGCTCCGATAATGACGGCGAGTATGGGGATAAATACGCGGCCCTCTGGTCCGTCGCGCAAATCCCCTCCCGCCTCGCCGCCTGACCATGCCTGAGCGCCCCCTCCATGTTGGCCTAGTCGAGTGCGCAAGTGCCTTGACCGGCAGCGTCGCTTCTGTCCTCCATATCGCTCGGGTGCTGGAAGGGCAAGTCCACTTCTCTTGGGCCTCGCCCCCCAACCCAGACCTCTCCTCCAAGGTCGAACGCTGGACGCCCCTGGACGCTCCCATGCCGCGGAAGCAGCTCCGCACCATCGTTACCTACCCAACCTCCCTCGTCTACCAGGCTGCTCGCCTGGCTCGCTGGGCCCAACGCGAGCGCCTTGATGTGCTGCACATCAACGATTTCTACAATCTGGTGGGCGTGGTGGCGAAGCCGCTGCTCGGAAACATCCCCCTCGTCTACCATGTACGGCTTCTACCGGATGCCTATCTCCGGCCAGTATGGAGGCCCATGGTACGCTTGGTTTCCTCCCTCGCAGACCGTGTCCTGTGTGTCTCTCGCGCGGTTCAGGATGCGCTCCCTTCCCCAGAACGTTCTGTCGTGCTCCCGGATAGCATGCCAGTCCCTGAAGTACCCCGGGGGCCAGCCTCCCCGCAAGGACGGCCGCTCCGAGTGCTGGTGCTCTCCAACTTTGTTCCAGGCAAAGGGCAGGATCTGGCTCTTGCTGCGTTCCGCAGGGCCCTCAACCAGGCCCCACAGCTTCGCCTTCGCTTCGTAGGAGGAGATCTGGGGCAGCCGCGCAATCGCGCCTTTCGGGAAGCACTCCGGCGGAGAGTCCTGGCCTGGGGGCTGGAAGACCGCGTGGAATTCTCCGGTTTCACTCCGGACCCAGGGGCCGAGTATCGAGCCGCAGACATGGTACTGCACCTCTCCGAGTCCGAGTCTTTCTCGATGGTCTGCCTGGAAGCCATGATGTATGGCGTTCCCCTGATCGCCAGCGACTGTGGGGGCCCCAGGGAGCTGTTCGTCCACGGTCAATCAGGGCTCCTTGTCCCGAACCGAGGCGTGGACGATGCTGCTTCGGCTCTAGTTCGCCTTGCTCAAGACCGCGCGCTGCGCGACGCACTTGGTCGGGCGGCTCGGGAAGAGGCCATCCGTCGGTTTGCCGTACAGGGTGCTGCCGCTCGTCTCCTCTCGGTTTATCGCGAGCTCACCGGCACGCTCTGACCTCGCCAAGATGTAGGCATTGCCACTCGTCCGAAGCGAAACCGAACCATCGCCTGGAGCGTCAGAAGCCGGGCAGGTCAAGGAGAATGGGTTCGATGCACTTGACGCAGCAGACCGATGTGGCCCTGCGGATCCTGCTTCATCTGGCAATGCATCCTGGGCAGGTGGTTCCTGCAAGCGAGATCAGTAGATCCTTCCAGCTTCGCCAGGAACACACTGCCAAAGTGGCCAAGCGACTAGTCAGGGAGGGACTCGTTGAATCACGGCGAGGACGGTTTGGAGGGCTGGTGTTGACCAAGGCGCCGGAGGAGCTCCGCCTGGGGCAGCTTGTCCAGAGGCTGGAACCCCTTACTCTACTGGGCTGTCTCCAGGGAGAAAGTGACTGCCCCATTCATAGCTCCTGTGTATTGAAAGGGGCGCTCCGTTCGGCCACACAGGCATTCGTGCAGGCTCTCGACTCTTTCACCCTAGCGGATCTCATCCGCAATCGCCCCCAGCTCCTCCGGCTCCTTGGTCCGCGCCCAGAGCGCGGGACAGCAGGCGCGTGACGCAGTGCTGATCTGCCTTGCTGGTTTGGCCCATCGTGATCGCTACTGGCCTTGCTTCCTGCGCTACTCCCGACCCCAGTGTGCTGGGTAATGATGTGGAGAAACCCTTTGAGGAAGGAGGGAGTGGAGGGGAAGCAGGTGGCAGTGGTGGTTCCACTGGAGGAAACGGCGGGATAGTCGCAGGGCAAGGGGGGGAGGCTAGCTCCGGCGCAGGACAAGGTGGCGCCGGAGCAGGTGGAATAGGGGATACAGGAGGCTTAGGAGGAGGGATTGGCATCGGTGGTGCTGCCGGGAGTGGCGGTTCTAGCGGCACCACGGGTGCCGGCGGCAGTGGTGGCTCCGGGGGGGCCGCAGGCACAAGTGGTAAGGGGGAGGGGAACCTTTCGGGGGCCGCAGAAGTGGGGGCTGCAGCGGCTCTGGGGGTACGGGTGCTGCTGGTAGCAGCGGGGGGTCGGGCGGGCTTGGGGGTACAG
>JANWXX010000129.1 GCA_025057345.1 Polyangiaceae bacterium
CTTCCAACCCTTTGTTGGCGAAACATGGATTCGGTATTTATCCGTTGCTTTCGGATCGCGATACCTCTGCCATGGGGTGAAGAAATCGCCTCTAAGTCCATTCGGTTCACCCGTGGGCCTCGGCCCAGGTCCGGCCCATGCCAACATCGGCGCGAAGCGGCACACGAAGCTGGAGGCGGTGGCCAACTGCCTCCATGCGCTCCTTAATTCGTGCACCGGCCTCCTGCGCCAGACCCTCGGGAACTTCGAAGACCAGCTCGTCGTGGACCGTGAGGATCATGCTAGCACCAGCGACGACCGGCTCTCGGAGATCGATCATGGCAAGCTTGAGTATGTCGGCGGCGGTGCCCTGGATGGGAGTATTTTGGGCGATGCGCTCTGCCTGGAGGCGTGCAGCGCGGTTGGCGCTGGAGAGTTCTTGCAAGAAGCGGCGGCGGCCCAGGAGGGTGCTCACGCTACCGGCAGTGCGCGCCTCCTTCAGCACTTGCTCGAAGTAAGCCTTCACCCCGGCGTAGCGCTGGAAATACACATCGATGAAGCGAGCCGCTTCCTCTCGCGGGATGCCAAGCTGTTTCGCGAGGGCCGTATCTCCCATGCCGTAGATGACGCCGAAGTTGATGGTTTTGGCAGCACGGCGCATCTCCCCGGTGATCTGGTCCGTTGGCTTGCCAAATATCTCGGCCGCGGTGCGGATATGAATGTCCTCGCCGTGGTGGAAAGCATCCAGAAGCGTTGGGTCTTGGGAGAAGTGAGCAAGCAGTCGAAGCTCGATCTGAGAGTAATCGACAGAGACGAGGAGGTATCCGGGGGGTGCGATGAAGGCACTTCGGATGCGGCGACCTTCCTCGGTTCGCACCGGGATATTTTGGAGGTTAGGATGACTTGATGACAGTCGTCCGGTTGCGGCGACAGTCTGGTGGAGGCTGGTGTGGATCCGGTGGGTACGCCGGGAAAGCAAGAGGGGGAGCGCGTCGAGGTATGTGTTCTTGAGCTTGGCTAGTTGGCGGTGCTCCAGGATGATTCCGGGTAGCTCGTGGTGTTGGGTGAGGGCCTCCAGCACTTCCGCGTCGGTGCTACGGCCGGTCTTGGTCCGCTTGAGGACAGGGAGCCCAAGCTCATCGAATAGGATCTCTTCCAACTGCCGTGGGGCGTTGATGTTGAACGGATGCCCTGCCGCCTTCATGGCCTTCTGCTCCAGCTCCAAGAGCCTTCGGTCAAACTCGTTCCCGACAGCATGGATTGTCCCGAGGTCCACGAGAACCCCGTGCTCCTCCATGGCGACCAGGACTCTGGTCAGGGGTTGCTCCACCTCCGTCAAGAGTGCCAGCATCCCGGCCTCTTCTATTTGGGCTCGCATTCGGTCCACGATGTCGTGGAGGGTTGCCGCCTGGATAGGGTGGAGAAGCAGCATCTTCTCCAGGGGAATTTCTTCCAATCTCTGCTTTGTCTTTTTGTTCCAAACCTGGTCGAAGAGGACCGGCAGTTCGCAATGCTCTCGCTTGGCCACTGCTTCCAAGGAGTGATCTTCTTCTGGGTCCAGCAGGTAGCTCGCCAATTCTGTGTCGAAGGCCACAGCCCCCAAGGTCAATCCTTGGGCATGAAGCACTCTCTCGACGAGCTTCATGGAGTGTCCCACCTTGGCCGGGGTATCTGCTGCAAGAACCGGCCCCAGATGCGCTTGGAGCACCGATGGACCAATCTGGGGTGTAGCTCCCAGCCCCCACTGGTGCGCTAGCGGAAGGTAGAAGCCTTCTGAAGGATCGATGGATACACCGAGCCCAATCAACGCAGGCTCCTCCGGGGTACTGGTGGCGAAGAGGGTGAGGGCGAGTAGCGGTGCAGTACGGGCGCGCTCGCAGAAGGAAGCGAGGACCTCCTCGGTGTCGATGACCTTTGCCGCGCGCTTCCGGGAGTTCATCGGGGCAAGGAGTGCTGGGGAGCCTCTGGCGGGTGGTACGGGGTCGAGGGAGGCCAGGAGGCGATGGAAGTTCAGCTCCTGGAATACGGTACGGAGCTTCTCTACGTCAGGAATCCCTTGGACGAAGGCGGAAGTGGAGGGGCCGACGTTTAGGTCATCCCGCAAGGAGACGAGCTTTTGCGAAAGGAAAGCCTCGTCTTTATGGTCGGCCAGAGTTTGGCGTATAGCTTTGGCTTTGATGGTGTCGAGGTGAGCGTAGATTCCTTCGAGGGTTTCGTGGGCGAGAAGGAGCTCGGAGCCCTTTTTGGGGCCGATGTGGGCGACGCCGGGAACGTTGTCCGAGGTGTCACCCATGAGCGCCAGTAGGTCGCGGATCTGTGTTGGTGGGACGCCCCATTTGGCCCTGACTTCTTCCGGGCCATAGACGATGTTGCGTACGGTGTCCCACAGAACAACATCATCACCGACGAGTTGCATCAGATCTTTATCGGCGGACACGATGACGCAGCGGAGCTTCTCGGAGCGGGCTAGGCGCACTGCAGAGGCGATAAGGTCATCTGCCTCGAAGCCATCCTGCTGAAGTACCGGGATACGATAAAGTTCGATGATTTCCCGAGAGCGTACAATCTGGATGCGGAGATCTTCGGGAGGGGGCGGGCGGTTGGATTTGTAGCGTGGATCGAGCTGGTGGCGGAAGGTGGGGGTGGTGGAGTCCATGACCACAGCGATGCGTCTGGGCTGCTGATCGCGCAGGAGCCGCTGGAGCATGGTGATGGTCCCGAGAGTCACCGAGGTGGGTTCTCCGGAGGGACTGGTCAGTGGCGTGGAGATCCCGTGATACGAGCGGAAGACGTAGCCCAGAAGATCGATGAGGTACAGGACGTCTTCGGCGCCCGCGGGCGGGAGATTTGTGGCCATAGCGTCCGTTTATAACGGCAAGATCTAAGGGGGAAACCGCGGTCAACATTTTCACGAAAGGGGACAAATTTCTGCAACGATTTACAAGTCAGTGACAATCTTCTGAACAGGCAATGGTACGGCAAAGGGGCGATGCCGAACCTGCTCTGTGTGTCGTATTTCGCGGTCCTGTTGCTGCTGGCATCCTACGGGGTTCATCGTTCCCACCTGGTGTATCAGTGCTGGCGCTACCGGCATCGGCTCCAACGGGTGAGGGCGCTGTCGGTGCTGGCAGGGTCATCGGGAGAGCTACCCAAGGTGACGGTACAGCTTCCGCTGTTCAATGAGGCCACGGTAGCGGTGCGTCTCATCGATACCGTGGCTCGGATCGACTATCCGAGGGATCGTGTAGAAATCCAGGTTCTCGACGACTCTACCGACGAGACGCAGGCCATCGCTCGGGCGGCGGTGGAGCGGTGGAGACGGGCTGGGCTGGACGTGGTGTACATCCATCGCACGGATCGGACAGGCTACAAGGCGGGAGCCCTCGACCACGGTCTCAAGGTGGCCAAAGGAGAATTGATTGCCATCTTCGATGCAGATTTCCTGCCGCCACCCGAGTTTCTGCGGGATATCGTGGGCCACTTTGCGGACCCAACGGTAGGGATGGTGCAGACCCGCTGGGGGCACCTGAACCGAGACCACTCGCTGCTGACGCAAGTGCAGGCGTTGATGCTGGACGGGCATCATCTGGTCGAGAATCGAGCCCGCTTTGGCGCAGGGAACCTCTTCAATTTTTCTGGGACTGGAGGCATCTGGCGGCGGCAGGCCATCGACGATGCGGGGGGTTGGCAGCACGATACGCTTACCGAAGATCTTGACCTCTCCTATCGGGCACAGCTTGCCGGCTGGCGCTTCATCTACCGTGACGATGTGATCTCGCCGGCTGAGCTTCCCGAGGATGTCTCCGCCTTCCGTGCACAGCAGTTCCGCTGGGCCAAAGGTACGGTACAGACTGCACGGAAGCTGTTGGGCAAAGTGCTTCGTTCTCCGCTTACGGTAGGGCAGCGTGTCGAGGCATTCTTCCACCTGACCCCCCATTTTGCTTATCCGCTGATGGTTGTACTGAGCGTGCTGCTGCTCCCTGCATTGCTGCTGATGCCCGCCACCGATCCCCGCACGATGTTGCTGGTGGACTTGCCCTTGATCGTCGGTACGACCGGTTCCCTGGCGGCGTTTTACTCCCTCGCGGACGCAGCTCAGGGTCGCTCCCGTTGGTCTGCCATCGCCCGGTTGCCGATGCTGATCGCCTTGGGTGCAGGGCTGGCTCCCCACCTTTCCCGAGCCGTCTACGAAGGGCTTACCGCCATGGCAGGGGAGTTTGTCCGCACCCCTAAGAAGGGTACCCGGGAGGGGCGTTACCGAGCCCGGGCCAACCTCCCCCTCCTTGAGATGTTCCTTAGTTTGCTTTCGCTGGTGAGCGTCGTGGCCAGTGTGGAGACCCACCACTACTTCGCCACACCTTTTGCCATGATGTTTGCCTTCGGCTACGGTTACGTCGCCGCCTTGGTCGTCGCCGAGCAATTCCGTCGTCGTCGCGAGTTCGAAGCGGGAATTGCCCCCCCTTCCAGCGGCACACCAGCAACCTCCGAACAAACCCCCCTGGTCACGGATCTGGCTACCTGAATACACTACCGGCATCATGCCGACCTCCTCCGCTCGCCCTCCTCGAATCAAGAAGAACAGTCGCATGACCAAGGCCGATCTGGCTGAGGTGATTCACCAGCAGGTTACCGATGTATCGAAAACCCGGGCTGCTGAGCTAGTCTCCTTGATCTTCGAAACGCTCAAAGAAACCCTGGGAAGAGGGCAGAAGATCAAGATCTCGGGGTTCGGTAACTTCCTTCTTCGTGATAAGAGAGAACGCACCGGACGCAACCCCAAAACCTCCAAGCCCATGCTCATCCGCAGTCGCCGGGTTCTTACCTTCCGCCCGAGCCCGGTGCTTCGCGAGGAACTGAACGCTCACCGCACCGCCTCCCAGGAGCGGACTCGCCTGTGAACTATCCCTATCGCCTTGGAGCGCCCCTCCTCCTTACGTTCTTCCTGAGTACGTGGCCGCTGTTGGCCAGCGACCCTTCCCCTGGCAAAACCGAATCTACGGTTTGGGATGCCGGACCGGGTGCCAAGCTCCGCTTCCAAGGGTTCCCGAGCGCCACCCCCCCCGATAGCGCTGCTCTCCCCCAAGTCGACCTCACCGAGCTTCCAGGCTCGCGGATAGTGCTCCGCCGGGGGGTCCAGCAGACCAGTTCGGGCCTCGACCACCAGGGTGCCTCCCTGTTCGCTGTCTGTCTGCAAGCACCGAGTACAGCTCTCCCCCCTCATGCAGACGAGGTGGCTTTTGATCGGATGGAGGTGCGGATCCGTGAAGAGTTCACCCGCGATGGCGCCCAGATGAACCTTTTTGCTCCAGGGCCGAGGGTCGAGTTGGGGAAACTCCAGGTGTTGCCCTTCTCCGGCGAGGCCACACCTCTGAAGGCACGCTCTGGGATCAAGAAATACCTCCGTGGGAAGAACTTCGTTGGATTTGTCGGGGAGCCTCCGGAGATCCTTGTTTGCTCCTTCGCCTGCGTCGAAACCTCCACCGTCCCCCATACCCTCTGTGGCCCTGTTGTCGAGAGTGCCTCCCTGGAGGGAGTCTTTGTTCCTCCTCCTAGACCCAGTGCGTTGGTGCGTGCAGCCCTCCGGGTTAGGGAACGCACTGTGCCTGCCCTGGGCCTGCTCCTTGGGGCCCTTCTCATCTTTGCTGGTGCTGGGGTTGTCCTATGGCCTGCTAGGCGGCCCGCCTGAGAAAGAAGAAGGGACGGACATTGTTTGTCCTTCTTGAGAGGTGGAAAGGCTTGACGTTGGGGGTGCAAACCTCTTAAGCCTTGAACGCAGTGGGCGATGGGACCCACGTACCGGAGAACGATCCATGGCGGAAGGTGTCAATAAGGTCATCTTGCTCGGAAACCTGGGTGCGGACCCAGAGCTGCGTGCCACCCAGGGGGGCCAGTCGGTGCTCCGGCTTCGCCTTGCTACGACAGAACGCTACCTGGATCAAAACAAGGAGTGGAAGGAGCGCACGGAATGGCACAACGTGACAGTGTGGGGGAAACGAGGGGAGGCGCTTCACCGTATCCTGACCAAGGGTTCGACCGTCTTTGTGGAGGGCTCGCTCCGCACGACTTCGTACGACAAGGACGGGGTCAAGATGTACAGAACGGAGGTAGTGGCCCAGAACATCGTGCTGACGGGCGGGCGTCCAGGGGTCGAGCGTAGCCATGAAGCAGGACCACCAGCCCAACGTCCCGCTGGTGGGGGGGGCAATTACGGCGACAAGCGCCCAGCACAACCTCTTCCGCGCACCCCACCGGTGGAGGAGATTCCACCTGCTGACGATTATGATGCCTACAGCGGTAGCGACGACGATATCCCGTTCTGATTCTGTGTGTCGCCGTCTCTTCTTGATGCGCCACGGGCAGGTGGAGAACCCGAACCGCCTGCGATATGGCAACCTCCCCGGGTTCCCCCTCTCGCCACGAGGGCGTATCCAGGTGGCCCGTACAGCCCGCTCCTTGCAGGGTCGCTTGCCTCAACCGCCTTTGCTGCTCTCCAGTCCCCTGGAACGAGCCATGGAAACCGCGCAAATCCTGGGGAAGTGCCTCCAAACCAGGGTTTGTATCGACCCTAGACTTCGGGAGATCGGTTCGCGCTACGATGGTCTCCCTTGGGGGTTTTCCCCACTGGCTTTTTGGCGAAGAAGGATCGACCCGACCTTTGGTGGATACGACGAGCCTATTCCTCTTGCGGCATCCCGTCTTCTGGAGTCACTCCGAGAAGCACAGCTCGCGCATCCTGGGGAGATCGTGGTGGTTTCCCATCAGCTCCCCCTGCGGGCTGCCTTGCTGGTGCTGACACAAGGCTTGGGCGCTTTGGACGGGCCCCTCCCGGCACCACTCTGGTTGCGACTTAAGCAGCCTCTTGCCCTTGGGTACGCTGAGGTGGTCGAGCTGGTTGAGTCTGGAGAGGGGCGATGGCGTATCACTGGGGTTTTTGGCCCTGGGGAATCACCCCAAGCACCTGCGGGGCTAGGGGGTTCGGTTGGGATAAGCGGGTTCTGATGCGCGTCCTTCTGATCTCTGCCAACCGAGAGCAACTCCCTCAACCGGTTGTTCCTCTTGGTCTGCTCTGGGTCGCCGCTGCCCTTGAGGGAGCCCATGAGGTTCATCTGTTGGACCTCTGCTTTGAGGAAGATCCCCTCGCGGTCGTTGACCGCACTCTCAGGGAATTTTCGCCAGAAATCATAGGCATTGGGATCCGGAACCTCCATACCAATGCCTACGATGGAACGGAACGACTCCTGGAAGAGTACAAGAATCTGGTGGCCCGGGTGAAGGCAGGGAGCCATGCACCGGTGGTGCTGGGTGGTGCCGGGTTCTCCCTTCGTCCGACGAGACTGCTGGAGGCGCTGGGGGCAGATTATGGGGTGGTGGGGGAAGGAGAGTGGGCATTCCGGGAGTTGGTGGATCGGCTCTCGGCCGGGGAGAAGCCGCCGCCGCTGTTGTATGGAGGGGCGGCGCGTGGGAGTACGCCGATTACGCTTCGGCGAGGGCGGGCCTTGGGAGAGCTGGATCGGCTGCCCATGCCGGCCCGCCATCTTCTCGACCCACGGTATGGGGAGCGAGATGGAACGGCGAACGTACAGACCAAGCGAGGTTGCGCCTTCTCTTGTGCTTATTGTGACTACCCCGACTTGGAGGGGAGCAAGGTGCGATTGCGGGATCCAGCGCGGGTGGTAGACGAGGTGCTCGGGCTAACCCACGATCCTGCGGTGAGTTATCTCTTCTTTGTGGACAGTGTGTTCAACGTGCCTCGCTCCCACGCTTTGGCCATCTGTCGCGGACTGCACGAACGTGGATCAACGCTCCCGTGGGTTTGTTATGGATCCCCGGTTTCCTTCGATGAGGAGCTGGTGGCGGCGATGGCCAAGGCGGGCTGCCAAGGGGTCGAGATCGGGACGGATACCGGTACAGAGCAATCATTGGAACGGCTGCGAAAGCCTTTCGGATTGAAGGAGGTGCTCCGCACCCGGGAGCTCTTTCTAGCTCACGGGATCTTGGATTGTCACACCTTTGTCTTGGGTGCTCTGGACGAGACGCTCGACGAGGTGAAGGAAACTCTCGATTTTGTAGATCGTCTCTCTCCCGATCTGGCGGTGTTCCTGGTCTTCATGGAGGATCGAGAAACCCACGATATCCGCCGTGCTCGGCACCGAGATGCCATCCTAGAGCTTCTTGCTCGGGAGGCACCTCCTCGCCCGGGCTGGGTCGTTCCAGAGTTGGATATCCGCTTCGGTCCCAAGCTCCTTCGTGCAATCCGCCGGAGCGGAACCCGGGGGCCTTCGTGGCTCCGACTTGCTCTCATGCGCCGCGGGCCGATAGGGGATAGGGCAGGTACGGAGTTACCCCCTTTCCTTGGTAGGTTGCAGGCTGGGGGAGGTTGGGCGAGGATGCCGTGACTATGGCCGGTACCGCCCCAAAGAAGGACTACGGAAACCCCATCTTCAACTACCCAGGCGTCTTCGCTAGCATCCTCGCAACTGCCCTGCTTTTCGGCTTTATTGCTCTGGTGGTCAGCTCGGCTTCCGGTCACGCTGGCCATGGCAGCACTCCCGCCTCGGCGCCTGCTGCCCACTAGCATTAGGCTTCGTGATGGTAGAGGCCCAGCCTATCCAGAAGTTCAGATCCACAAGCGCGGTCGCTGCATCCGCATGAGATCCTCACCTATCCCGCGCGTTATCTGGCTCCCTCGTGAGCACGACTTTCCTTAGAGCTCGCAGTGTAGTAGCCTGCCGCAGGGGTAGGTTGTGGGCCTCTCGTAGCCTCTTGCTGCAGAGCCCTCGGTGTGCTTCCGAGCCCGCGGAGAGCACCACCGCCAGCGGGGCACTAGGCATGAGCCAGGAGCGTGCCGTGTCCAGTGTCTCCATCGCTTCGTCGCACTGCTCCCCGACCACTACGAGGGCCGCGTCAAAGGCCGGACAACCGAGGAGCTGCTCTCTTGTTAGCCTGGCCTCGCTCTGCACCGCGCGGGAGGTGCCTGACGGCAACCGTAGCGGAGGTACCCCCACCAGCAACCACCTCGCGTCCTTCGGTGCTTGTAGCCAGCCCAGAAGCCCCTCCAGGGTACGACACCAGAGAAGCCTTCGAGGGTCAAAACTCTGCATCAAGAACCTCTTGGCGGACCCGCCCGATCAGCAAGCAATGCCTAGGGTCTGCCGGGTCGTAGATGACGTTCACCCCATCTCCTGGACTCAAGCCCTTGCGAGCCAGAGGTGAGCCGGACACCACCGCGGGGATACGCTGCCCCTGGGCAAAGATCTCCAGACGGACCAGGTGATCGTTGCGCTGGGCTCCGGCGGGCTCGACCTCTTGGACGATGGCGAACCCCTCTTGGCCTTGCTCGTAAAGACGCTCACAGTCCAAGAATTCTCGACGTTCCATCCAGCGTATGGCAGGAAGCACTCCAAGGCCGACCAGCATGATGACGCCGGCGAGGGGGCGGTAGCCAGCAAGCCACAGGGGGCCGATGCCGAGGGCCACGAGCAGAAGTGCGACGGGCCAAGGGTAGTGAGCTGGAGGGGCCAGCGGGAGGCCAAGGCGTTTGCGAAGTTCGGTGGTCAGCGGGGGACGTGGGGACATCGCCCATGCACTCTACGTCAGTTTCGCATATGTTGCAGTGAAGGGCGAAGCCCTGGTGTATCGTTCGGTCGGTTCCACTGGAGTCCCTGATGTCATCTTCCACTTGTTCTTTTCCTCGTTCCCTGCGGTTTTCTTCCCTGCTGCTCCCTGTGGCGTTGCTCCTTGGCGTGGGCTGCGGTGGAGATGATGGTGAGACGCCTCCTGCCGGCACCCCCACGGGCCAGGGTGGCAGCAGCGGAGGCTCCGCTGGAAGCAGTGGTGGTGGCGGTTCTGCCGGCACTATGGCGGGCTCCTCTGGTGCCTCTGGTCTGGGCGGTTCTGCCGGTGGCGGTGGCAGCGGAGGTACCTCGGCGGGGAGTGGAGGTACTTCTGCTGGGAGCGGTGGTACCTCTGCTGGGAGCGGTGGTACCTCTGCTGGAAGCGGTGGTAGCGACGCCGGGAACGGTGGCACGTCCGCCGGAAGCAGTGGTTCCGACGCAGGCTTTGGCGGGAGTGATGCGGGCAGTGGTGGCGCAGACGCAGGGAGTGGAGGAAGTGACGCAGGCTCGGGGGGGACCGATGCGGGCTCAGGTGGCAACGGTGGTGGGGCGGGGAGCAGTGGCGGGGGGCCGGGTGGCTCGGCGGGTAGCGGAGGACAGGGCGGTTCAGCAGGTGGTGGAAATGAATTCCCGGTGCAGCAGTGTGGCATTGTGCTGCCCGCAACGGGGGGGAGCATTTGCAATGTGCAAAAGGGGAGCGGTACAGCGAAGGTGATTCGAGGTCGGGTGATCGGCGCCGACGCGGTGTATGAGGCAGGAGAGGTTCTGATCGATGGTACTGGGATCATCCAGTGTGTGGGCTGTGATTGCTCTACGACCGCCGGATACGCTGACGCCACGGTGATCAATTGCTCGGAAGGGGTAGTCTCCCCGGCGCTGATCAACACCCACGATCACATCACGTTTGCCCAGCTCAAGCCCCGCAAACACGGGGACACTCGCTATGATCACCGGCACGAGTGGCGCACAGGAGCCAACGGCAAGCCGAAAATCAATACGTCTGCGGGGACACCGGTCGGGGATACGGTAGCCATTGGTGAAGTGCGCTTCCTGTTGGGGGGGGCCGCTTCGACTGCGGGTGCCGGAGAGGTCAAGGGGCTTCTGCGGAATGTGGACCGCGCTGCTACCTTCCAGGAGGGCTTGGGCCTCCCCAAGCAGGTCGATCTGGATACCTTCCCGCTGGGTGACAGCAATGGGTCCCTCAAGACGAGCTGCACCTATGCGAACTTCACCAGCCAGAACACGGTAAACAATCAGATCGCCTACCTACCGCACATCGCGGAGGGCATCAGCGCGCCAGCGCATAACGAGTTTGACTGCACCGATGGGGTGGATGCGCAGGTGGACTACCTCCAACCGCAGACGGCGCTGATCCACGGGGTCGGGCTGTTTGCAGCGAGCTACGCGGCGATGGCCAACGACGGTACGGGGTTGATTTGGTCGCCCCGGTCGAACATCGATCTCTATGGGTTCACAGCGGACGTAGCGACGGCGTCGCGGCTGGGGGTGCAGATCGCGCTGGGCACCGACTGGACTGCCTCTGGGAGCATGAACATGCTCCGTGAGCTGGCCTGTGCTGATGAGTACAACCAGCGAAACCTCGGTGGGTTCTTCAGCGACTACCAGCTCTACCGAATGGTGACAATCGACGCCGCTGAGCTGATTGCTAGCGGTGACAGGATCGGCTCCCTCAAGCCTGGCCTCTTCGGGGATATCACCGTGTGGAACGGCAAGAATAAGGCACCCTTCTCCGCGGTGATCCGGGCCAGGACGGAGGATGTCGCGCTGGTGCTCCGTGGTGGGCTGGTGCTCCATGGGGAGCCGGCGGCCGTGGACGCGCTCTCCCCAGACGGTGGTGCTGGCTGCGAGAGTCTGGACGTGTGCGGAGCGACAAAGAAGATTTGCGTTCAGCGGGAGACGGGCAAGACGATCAAGCAGCTCCAGGATTCTGTGTC
>JANWXX010000012.1 GCA_025057345.1 Polyangiaceae bacterium
TCGATGAGGGCCGGCGTGTTGATGCAACGTGGTCACCGCGTACCAGGCGGGTGTGCGCGACGTCGCCGGCTCGATGAGGGCCGGCGTGTTGATGCAACTTCCCCCCGGCATTTAGCGGCCTTCCGCACCGCTGGTCGCCGGCTCGATGAGGGCCGGCGTGTTGATGCAACCGCGGAGTGCCGTGTCGCGCACTATCTGGACAAGGTCGCCGGCTCGATGAGGGCCGGCGTGTTGATGCAACGGGACGGAGGCTGGTGACCAAGAGCCGGAGGAAAGGGGGGCCACGGGCGGTCTTGCTTCCGTGCCGAGCGGACGGTGACTTGCCTTCAAGGCAGAGGACTTGTCGGTTCGAATCCCTCCAAGGGCACCGGCGTCTGGATCTTGTATGGTAGGGTGGCTGTCGATGATCGAGGAGCTCAGCCCGGATGCGCGCACAAGGGTTATCGCCTTTGGACAGACGGATCCAGGGAGGGTTCGAACCAATAATGAAGATGCCTTCCTGATCGCCCCGCTCAGCGGCGTGGAGGCGAGCACAACCCCCTTCAAGGCGAGCACCTTCGATGCCTCACAGGGAGTAGTACTGCTGGCGGTATCGGATGGGATGGGAGGGGCCGCTGCTGGGGAAGTCGCCAGTGCGCTGACGATTGAGACGCTGCGGCGGGCGATGGCGGAGGCACAGGGGGACTCCTGGGACGAAGCAACCTTGCAGGCAGTTAAGAGCGCCAACCGGGAGGTATGGAACGCAGCCCACGAACCGGGACGAAGGGGGATGGGAGCGACGCTTACTGTGGTCTGCATCCACAAGCAGCAGGCGTACATCGCGGCTGTGGGGGATTCGAGGGCGTACCTGCTGCGAGGGGGGCGTATCCGGCAGATGACGCGGGATCAGAGCTTCATCCAGTTCATGATCGATAGCGGAGCCATCAAGCCAGAGGCGGCGGCTAAGCTTCCAATGAAGAATATCGTACTCCAGGCGATGGGGCAGCGCCCTGATGTGGAAGTCGCCCTGGGTCGTCTGGAGCTACGCAACGGCGACATATTGCTGCTCTGCTCGGATGGGCTCTCCAATAAGCTGGAGGCGGAGGAGATGCGTAGGATCCTTGAGACGGCTCCTACCCTTGCTGCTGCCTGCAACGAGATGATCGCCCTGGCGAACTCACGGGGAGGGGAGGATAACGTGACGGTGGTGATTGCTCGTCTGGAGGGAGAGGCGCTCCAGAGGCCGCTGGATGGGGAATCCATGACGACCACCTTCCGGGTTCTGGCCGAGTACCGTGCCGAGGCAGCCGCCAGCGGCCTCTTCGCGCCGGACACCACCGGAGCCGACGAGGAGGAGGATACCCCCTCGCTCTCTTCGCTCCCGTCCCCCGCTGCCTCAGAGCCGGCGGTCGTTTCCCCCTCGCCCCCGCATGCTCCTCGGGTCCGGTGGCTCGTCCTCGCTGGGATCGTCCTCCTGGTGGCGCTCCTCACCGTGGCGGTGCTCTCCAGGCCGTTACAGCCCGTCTGTGTCCAGCGGGTGGAAGATGGCCTGTGGCTGGTCCAAGTCTAGCACCACGTAGCAGGGCTCGTGCTCTCGGAACCGAGCCTGTAGCGGAGCAGCAGCTCCCCCGTCGCGGTGGGGAGTAGGCGCGTGGCGGGCAACCTCCGCAGGTAGGACAGGGACGCCGGGGTGGGATCGTCGAGCCGGTGTGCGTGGGATGAGGTCCGGGCGCTATTGTTGAGCAGCCAGCGCTCGTAGTTGCCTCGCACGCAGAGGACCTGGTGGCGCTCTAGCAGGTCGGTAGAGCGGCTCACGTCCCCCTAGCCATCCACCACATCCCCCACTGCCGGGATCTGCTCGACGCCGTGTTGTAGGAGCGCCTCGGCGGCGCGCTCCAACAGCACGTCTTCCGCGCGGATGTCCCCGATGAGTCCGAGCCTTCGTGGGTGCGGCGCCGTCACCGCTCAGCCCACCCAGCACCGTGCATTGCGGAACATCCGGAGCCAGGGCCCATCCTCCCCACTCCAGCTAGGGGGATGCCAGGAGAGCTGGATCAAACGGAAGCTTCGCTCCGGGTGGGGCATCATCACCAGGAAGCGACCGTCGGCGGTCGTGAAGGCGGTGAGACCTCCTGGAGAGCCGTTTGGGTTCTCCGGGTAGCGGGTTGCAGGGCCACCGTCACCTCCAACGAAACGTGCCGCTGCTAGCCCTAGCCGCTGCAGCTCTTCTGCCTGCTCTTGACTAAGCCCAGCACGCCCCTCGCCGTGGGCTACCGCGATGGGCAGCCGGGAGCCCTCCATCCCGGTGAAGAAGAGGCAGGGGGAGGGGAGGATCTCGACAAGGGAGAGCCTTGCCTCGAAGCGCTCCGAGCGGTTGGGGAGCATACGGGGCCAGCGCTCAGCACCAGGGATGAGCTCTCGGAGTGCGGTGAGCATCTGGCAGCCATTGCACACGCCAAGGGTAAAGGTGTCCTTCCGTTGGAAGAATGTCTCAAATTCCTCTCGCACTGCACGGTGGAACAGGATCGAGCGGGCCCAGCCTCCGCCGGCCCCGAGCACGTCGCCGTAGGAGAACCCCCCGCAGGCCACCAGCCCCCGGAAATCTCCCAGCCTTTGCCGCCCCTCGATCAGGTCGGTCATGTGTACATCCACGGCTTCGAAACCAGCCCGGTGGAATGCGGCTGCCATCTCTACCTGCCCGTTGACCCCTTGCTCCCTCAAGATCGCCACCCTGGGCCTGGCCCCTCGTAGCACCACAGGTGCGGCTACATCGTCCGCTAGGTCGAAGGTGGCTACGGCTGCAGTGAGCCCTGGAAAGGTGGCATCCAGCCGTCCAACGTGCTCTTCCTCCGCACAGTCCGGGTCATCCCGCAACCGCTGCATGGCCAGCGTAGTTTCGGACCAGATGCCTCGGAGTGCCCTGCGCGTTGATGCCAGGATCTCCTGGCTGCCGCGCCGCAGACGGATTGTTTGTCCGGGAGTGGGCGAGCCCAGCACGTAGGTGAGCCGCTCTAGGCCGTGGAGAGCGAGGATACGGTGCGTCCGGTCCAAGTCGGAGGCGCGCACCTGGAGCACTGCACCCAGCTCCTCCGCAAAAAGGGCTGCCAGGGGTGCCGAGGGGAGAGTGGCCAGGTCCAGGTCCAAGCCGCATGCTCCGGCAAAGGCCATCTCCACAAGAGTCACAATCAATCCCCCATCGGAGCGATCGTGATAAGCCAGCAGGAGCCCCGCATTTCGGAGCGCGACCATGGCCTCGAAGAAGGAACGAAGCAGCGCCGGATCATCCAGATCGGGTGGAGTGGAGCCCAACTGGCTGTAGACTTGAGCCAGGGCAGAGGCGCCTAGGCGATTCTGGCCCTGGCCCAAGTCAACGAGCAGCAGCAGGGAAGGTCCTTGATCGAGCCGTAGCTGGGGGGTGAGGGTGCCGCGCACATCGGGGACGGGGGCGGCAGCGGTGATCACTACAGAGAGGGGAGCCACGACGACATGGCGGGCATTCTCTTGGTGCCATACGGTACGCATGGATAGGGAATCCTTGCCTACAGGGATGGCGATACCCAGCGCTGGCGCTAGCTCGACGCCTACAGCGTGTACGGCCTCATACAGGCGTTGATCTTCCCCTGGATGGCCTGCGGCAGCCATCCAGTTGGCTGAGAGCTTGATGTCTCCGAGACGTGCAACCGGAGCGGAAACGAGGTTGGTGATCGCCTCGGCGACGGCCATCCGGGCCGAGGCTGCCGCGGAGAGCAAGGCGATGAGGGGACGCTCGCCCATGGCCATGGCCTCGCCGCTGTACCCTTCAAAATCTGCCAGGGTTACCGCTGCATCCGCTACGGGAACCTGCCAGGGGCCTACCATCTGGTCCCTGGAGACGAGCCCTGTTACCGTTCGGTCGCCGATGGAGATCAGGAAGGTTTTGTCTGCTACAGCAGGGAGGCGTAGTACCCGCTCCAGGGCGTCGATGATGGTCACCCCGGTCAGGTCCAGGGGCTTTGTCTCGCAACGGCTGGTGGATGCATTTCGAACCATCCGTGGGGGCGTTCCCAAGAGCACCGCCAGGGGCATGTCCACGGAGGGCTGACCCAGGAGTGCATCGGTTACCCGGAGCCAGCCGTCGTCGGTAGCGTGGCCGAGGACAGCCACCGGCGCTCGTTCACGGCGGCAGATCTCCAGAAATTCTCCCAACCTTGCCGCATCGATGGCCAGTACGTAGCGCTCCTGAGCCTCGTTGCACCAGAGCTCCAGGGGGGTCATTCCAGGTTCGTCGCTGGGGATCTTTCGCAGCTCGAAGACAGCACCACGGCGGCTCTCATGAACCAGCTCTGGGAGTGCGTTAGAAAGTCCTCCCGCCCCTACGTCGTGGATCGAGAGGATTGGTGACGCATCCCCCAGGGCACAGCAACGATCAATGACCTCCTGGCAGCGCCGCTGCATCTCCGCGTTGTCTCGCTGAACTGAGGCGAAATCCAGTTCTTCGCTTGAGACTCCAGCGGCCATGGACGAAGCTGCCCCTCCTCCCAGACCGATGCGGAGGGCTGGCCCTCCCAGGACCACTACCGGAGCTCCCGGGGGGATCTCCCTTTTCTTGATGTGCATCGGGCGCACATTGCCGATACCTCCGGCGATCATGATGGGTTTGTGGTAGCCCCGGATCTCCCGGCCTCCAGGTTGGTTAACCTGCAGCTCTAGGGTTCGGAAGAAACCCCCTAGGTTAGGGCGACCAAACTCGTTGTTGAAGGCAGCGGCACCAAGGGGGCCTTCCAGCATGATGGTAAGGGCGGAGGCAAGGCGCTCAGGGTGAGCTGGAGGGGCCTCCCAAGGGCGGGGGAGGCTAGGGAGGTGGAGGTTGGAGACTGCGAAGCCTGTGAAACCTGCCTTGGGTCTTGCGCCACGTCCGGTGGCACCCTCATCGCGGATCTCACCGCCAGCTCCCGTGGCTGCCCCTGGAAAGGGAGCGATGGCGGTAGGGTGGTTGTGGGTTTCGACCTTGAGCAGCACGTGAGCGGGCTCAGGATGTGGTCGGTAGACACCATCGGGATCCACGAAGAAGCGGGCCGCGGGGAGCCCTTCGAAGACAGCGGCGTTGTCCCGGTAAGCGGAGAGTACTCCGGTCGGGCTGGCCTCCGTGCTGCGGCGGATCATCTGGAAGAGCGACAGCGGCTGCTCCACCCCGTCGAGAAAGTAGCGAGCGTTAAAGATCTTATGGCGGCAGTGCTCACTGTTGGCCTGGGCAAACATCATTAGTTCGACATCCGTTGGATCGCGTCCAAGGGAGGCGAAGTGGTTTGCCAGGTAGTCGATCTCGTCGTCGGAGAGGGCCAGCCCAAGTGTATGGTTGGCTTTTCCAAGGGCGCCCCGCCCTTGCACGCTGAGGGGAACCGTCCGGAGGGGGCCTGGGGGGGGGTGCTCAAAGAGTGCTGTGGCTTCTTGGATGGCTGTCAGGAGCGACTCGGTCATCCGGTCGTGGAGCAGAGCCGCGAGGGCAGGCCAATGGTCGATCGTGCCGACTACGGTCCAGGCGACACCTCGCTCCAGACGACGAACCCAGGAGAAGCCGCAGATCCGGGCGATATCCGTCGCCTTGGAGGACCAAGGAGAGACAGTGCCTAGGCGCGGTACAGACCAGAAGCGTGTTCCTGAAGGTACCGGGGGTGCGGGGTCACCGTAGTGGAGCAGGGAGGCCAGCCGGTGTTGGCCGTCCTCATCACCTTCGCCGTCCACGAGATGGAGGAAGGCCGCATGCAGGGCAGTGACCCTAGGGTTCTTTGCCTGGACCTGGACCAGCTTTCGAAGGATGCGCGAGGGGGAGAAAGCGGCAGGGCCTGGCAAGAGCAGCATGGGGCCTGCCCTTAGATTGCTTTGGTTTCGAATTCAAACGCTAGGGGAGCTTGGGACGCCGAGGTAGCTTAGGGCTTCTTGCTGGGTGACCAGGGGGGCTATGCCGTCGTTGCTCATATGGCGGCGTACCTGGAGCTTGCCCGCGGCGCTTCTCACGAGGATAGCTATGCAACGGAATCCTTGGAGGATAGGTTTCCGGTAGCGGGCGATGGCTTGCTCAAGGGCCGGGTCATTCCGCGGGGGGGCCTCCCGCAGGTCAACCAGAAGGCCAAGCGCTCAGCAATGGTGAGAAACCCCAGAGAAGTACGCTTGTAACGGGCGATAGGGTGGGCTTTGTCAAGCTCTACGTGAAAGAAGGGGCTTTGGAGGAGGGGAGTTGGGTGGGAGTGCTGGAAGCCAGGAGGTATGTGACAAAAGAAAAAACCCCGAATAGTTCAGGGTCTTTGGGTTGCGCGGGCCGGATTTGAACCAGCGACCTTCGGGTTATGAGCCCGACGAGCTACCAGGCTGCTCCACCGCGCGGTGATGGGGGGCAAGCTAGCTCATCCCCCAGGACTGTCAACGGATTTCTACGGGAACCCCCCTGGAGTTGTTCGATGAGGGCTAGGAGATGTTCTCGCTCGAAGGGTTTGGCCAAGTAAGCGTCCATCCCTGCAGCCATGCAATGGCGGACGTCTTCGGTCATCACGTTGGCCGTGAGAGCCACCACAGGGGTACGATGGGAGCGAGACTGCTCCTCATGGCGAATGCGTCGGGTTGCTTGCAGCCCATCCATACGAGGCATCTGCATGTCCATGAGAATCAGATCGAAGTTCTTGGCTCTCCACGCTTCCAAGGCATCGAGACCGTTGCCGACGACCTCTACGTTGTGTCCTGCGCTCTTTAGGATCATGCGTGTGATTCTGGCGTTGGTGGGGTTATCCTCTGCCAGCAGTAGCTTGAAACCGCCCCGCGGACTGCCCCGGGAATCCCGGGTGGGGGGTTCTGGTGGTGGTTGGTGAGGGGGAGAGAAGTTCTGGGTTGAGAGCTCGCTCCAGGGGGAGAGTAAAGGAGAACCTTGCTCCGCCCTGAGGAGCCTCGTCGCACCGGATCTCGCCGCCCATGAGGGAGACGATCTCTTTAGATGGCGAGGCCAAGGCCGGAGCCTCCATACTTCCGCGTGGTAGACCCATCACCCTGGGTGAAGGGCTTGAAGATTTCTTCGTGCAGAGCTTCTGGGACACCAGGGCCTGTATTGGTGACTTCCCCCCGGAGTAGCCCGTTGCCCTGGAGCCCGAAGCGCAGCGTGATGGTGCCGATCTGGGTAAACCTTAGGGCATTCCCCAAGAGGTTGAGGAGGATTTGTCGAATACGAACAGGATCACCGTACCAGCAAGGGGGGAGGTCAGGGGGGAGCTTGAGTTGGAGGGTGAGCCCCCGCTCCTTCGCCTCGAAGGCGAGGAGGCGAAGGGTGTCTTCCGCAAGCGAGGGCAGGGAGAAAGGAATTCGCTCCAGAGTCAGCTTGCCAGCCTCGATCTTAGAGATATCGAGGATATGGTTGATGGTGGCCATCAAGATGTGGGCTGACTCTCGGATGGTTTCCAGGTGGTCCCGAGTCTCGGGGGAAAGTTCCTGGGAAAGCAGGAGAGAGGTAGCACCAAGGATCCCATGGATAGGGGTACGGATCTCGTGGCTCATATTGGCAAGGAACCTGGATTTAAGCCGAGATGCGGTGAGTGTTCCTCCCGAGCGGCGACCAGCTGCTGTTGCGCCAGACGTTGACCCTCCTCTGCTGCTTCTCGGGCCCGCTTGCTCTGATAGAAGGAGATCAAGTGCGCGCAAGACTCCAGGAAGGGGGTGAGAGAGACAGTGTGTTCCGTTCGGTATCCTCCTGAGCGGTAGGCACTGTCCTCCCTGACAGAAGGGTACTCCGAGGAACGAGTGGATCGAAGAGGGTAAGCCACGAGGGTACGTATCGTTCGAGCCCTCGCTGGCGACGAGGGAATCCTTTTCATCAAGGACGGAGAGGAGGTCTGGGAGGTGGGATAGAAGGGTTTGTGACAACTCCTCTCGATCCATGGAGATCCCGTGAATCAGAGTCCCCGGGAGGCAAGGAGCACGCAGGATTCGGCAGCGAGGCGTGTGCCCAGGTAACGGTAGACTGGTAGAGCGTCGGCTCCAGTTGCCACTGCGCCAGCCACCTTGTCTGCGGCGTTCATGAAGCCGGGAATGTATTGTTTCGCGGTGTTGGCGATGGTTTGGGCATGAGGGGCGACCTGGTTGAGCACGCCTTGGATTGGACCCATGAGGGCACTGAGCATCCCCTGAGCCTCCTGGACAGCAGCCCCCCCAAGGGCCCCTCCGAGTTTGCTGCTGGCGTCGTTGCCGTAACGGCTCATCAGTCGTTGGAGGAAGTCACCCCCGCTCTGGACCAGGTTGTCGGAGAAGGGCAACGCAATTTCGACAGCGCCGTAGTAGATGGCGAGTGCTTGCCCAGCAGGGGTGATTTGAAAGAGCTGGACTTTGTCCTGGAGGGCTCCGGGGAAAGCTTTGTGGATCATGTAAGCGAGGCCAAGGAGCTTGAGGCCCGCATCCGTACCCTGTTGCGGGTCTGTCTCCAGAGCGTCCATACGGGAGCCACTGCCAAAGAAGAAGCTGAAAGCACTCTTGAGTCCGGAGTAAACGGCGATTCCAGCGTCACCAGTATCGATAGCATTGGCAACCCAGAGGACACTGCGGATTCCCTCGCTGCTGGCAAGCTCGGTGGCGCGGGCCTTCTGGTGCGGGGTGGCCTGGGGGAAGAGGGTCTGGATGGCGCCATCAAGGGTGCGGTAAGAGGGCATCGGCGGGGCGAAGGGTAGGGTGCCAAAGATCGCCGAGCAAAGGCGTACCGTGTAGTCTTCGTTGGTGAACCCCTGGAGAGCCTGATCAACCGGGTTCATGAGCGGCCACGCTAAACCATCCCAAGGTCCTCTGGAAGATCAGCGGTGAGGCTCAGCGCCAGCGCGAGTGGAAGTTGCCTTCGCGGTCGGTGCGTTGGTAGGTGTGGGCGCCAAAGAGGTCCCGCTGTGCCTGGATCAAGTTTGCTGGGAGTCGGGCGGTGCGGATGGTGTCGTAGTAGGCTAGAGAAGCGCTCATGGTGAGCAAAGGCAGGCCCGCCTGGATCGCCAGAGCGATAGTGGACCGCCATCCTTCCTGGCGTGCGGTCAGCTCCTCAATGAAGCCCGGGTCGAGGAGCAGGTTGGGGAGATTCGCGTCTCGCTCGTAAGCCTGCTTAATCCGAGTGAGGAACTGAGCTCGGATGATGCAGCCGCCTTGCCAGATACGAGCAAGCTCTCCCAGGCGGAGCCCCCAGGAGCGCTGGTCGCTGGCGACGCGAAGGAGCTGCATCCCCTGGGCATAGCTGCAGGCCTTGGAAGCATAGAGTGCAGCGCGGACGCCGGCGACGATACGGGCACGCTCTTCCGCGGAGCGAGGAGCTGGGGAAGGACCAGGGAGGATTTTGGAGAAAGCTACCCGGTTCGCTTTGTCCGCGGAGAGGACGCGGGCATCCACGCTGGTGGCAATGGTAGGGATGGCGACCCCGACCTCGGAGGCATCCTGTACAGTCCATTTCCCAGTGCCCTTCATCGAGGCAACATCGAGTACGGCATCGATCAGATCACCAGGGCCTTCTGGGTCTTTGGTGCGAAAGATGTCTGCGGTGATCTCGACCAGAAAAGACTGGAGTTCTGCAGCATTCCACTCGGCGAACACGTCGGCGATCTCGCGGTTGCTCAAACCACCGATCTGCTTGAGTACCGCGTAGGCCTCGGCGATGAGCTGCATATCGCCGTACTCGATACCGTTATGAATCATCTTCACATAATGGCCCGACCCACCCGGTCCGATGTAGGTGACACAAGGTCCGTCAGCAACCTGGGCGGCGATCTTGGTGAACACCGGCTCTAGTTCCTGATAGGCCTCCCGGTCACCCCCAGGCATCATGGATGGCCCGTGGCGTGCTCCCTCCTCGCCCCCGGAAATCCCCATACCAAAATAGCGGATTCCCTTGCCGATCAGTTCTGCCGCCCGACGCTCCGTGTTGGTGAAATGCTCGTTGCCTCCGTCCACCAGGATGTCCCCCGGCTCTAGGTACGGCAACAGGGTTTCGATGGCCTTGTCGGTGACCGCTCCTGCCTTGACCAGAAGTACGATCTTTCGCGGCTTTCGCAGCGATCGGAGCATCTCCTTGATATCCTTGTAGCCCCCTACCGGGAGCCCGCTAGCTTCGTTGATGAAGCGATCCACCGGGTCGGGCCATGCATCCCAAGCCGCTACCGGGAACCCCTTCTCGGCCATGTTGTAGGAGAGGTTTCGACCCATGACGCCCAGGCCCACCATGCCAACTGCAAACTCGGCCATCTCAGATCCCCTTTCGTTGGCTCTCACCGTAACCCGTGCGGTCGGGTCTGAGAAGCACTTCAGCCGCAGCGCGAGGTCGTGGCATAGTAAAGGCCTGCCCTGGTGGGAGGAGACCCTGAGGTAATCATGAACCTTGTGCCTCCGAATCCGTTGCGTGAAGGAACCCCCGATGAGCATGGGGCTTTGCCCTGCTGCTTCGTTATCTTCGGTGCCTCCGGTGACCTGACCCGGCGCAAGCTTCTGCCGGCGCTCTACAACCTGGCTCTCTCCCGCTCCCTGCCTTCTTCCTTCTCGGTACTGGGTGTTGCTCGCCGTCCCAAAACCGACGCCAGCTTCGGCGAGGAGATGCGGGAGGCCGTGGGAAAGTTCTCCCGACGCAAGCCCCTGGACCTCAACGCCTGGGCCCCGTTGGAGCAGGCCATTGGTTACGTTCAGGGATCTTTCGATCAGGCCAAGACCTACCACGACCTCAAAGCGCGGTTGCAGCGCTCCGACGCCGAACGCGGTACGAGCCAACGTCGCGTCTTCTACCTCGCGGTCGCCCCGGCTGATGTGCTCGGTATTGTCCGTGGCCTTCACGAAGTTGGCCTGCTTCCTCGCCCGAGTCCCGAACCGGGAGCCCCCTTCACGCGCGTCGTCGTCGAGAAACCCTTCGGTGAGGATCTCTCCTCGGCTCGAGCCCTCAACCGGGAGCTGTACCGCTACCTTGACGAACAACAGCTCTACCGGATCGACCACTACCTTGGGAAGGAGACAGTCCAGAACCTTATTGTCCTCCGCTTTGGAAATGCCATCTTTGAGGCCCTCTGGAACCGCAGCCACATCAGCCACGTCGAGATCACCGTTGCCGAGGACATTGGGGTCGAGGGTCGCGGTAAGTTCTACGAGCAGGTCGGTATCACCCGGGATATCGTCCAGAACCATCTCCTCCAGCTCCTCACCATCACGGCGATGGAGCCCCCTGCCTCTCTTGATGCCAACGCGGTTCGTGACGAGAAGGTGAAGGTACTCCGATCTCTCCGCCCCATTCGCGGTCAGGAGGTTCTCTCCAGCGTTATCCGAGGTCAGTACACCCGCGGCATCGTCCGGGGCGATGTCGTCCCAGGTTACCGCGAGGAGCCCGACGTCCTCCCGGATTCCGTCACCGACACCTACGTCGCCATGCGCCTCTTCGTCGACAACTGGCGCTGGGCTGGTGTCCCTTTCTTCCTCCGCGCTGGCAAGCGTCTCAGCAAGCGCGTCGCCGAGATCGCCGTCCACTTTCGCTCCCCCCCCCTTGCCCTGTTTGGTGCAAGCGGTACAGGCCGTAGCCCCAACAGCCTCGTTCTCCGGGTCCAACCCGACGAGGGAATCGCTCTCCGCTTCGACACCAAAATCCCGGGAAGTGGCATGTCGATGCGCGAGGTCGCCATGGACTTCCGCTACGGCACCACCTTCGGTGGAAGCTCTCCCGAAGCCTACGAACGTCTTATCCTCGACGCCCTACGTGGTGACCCAACCCTCTTCACCCGCGCTGACGAGGTGGAGGCCCAGTGGGGCTTTATCGACCCCATTCTAGCGGCCTGGCGTGAGCTCCGCGCACCAGTTGCCTTCTACGAGGCTGGCTCCATGGGTCCGCCAGAGGCAGATCAGCTCCTAGCCCAGAACGGTTTCACTTGGAGGCGCCCGTGAGCCGTTTGGATTCAGGCAAGATGAGCGAGGCGCTCGACCAGCTTGAGCATGCACTGGCAGCTCTTTGGGTTCCTGAGGAAGGCGCGCTTCCGAAGGCCCGAGTGTGCATGGGCAACCTGGTGTTTCTTGCGGGCGTCTCCGGGCGTGAACGCTCCGTGGAGCTTCTTGATGCCCTCCGAGCTGCAGAAACCTCCCGTACCTTCCTGGTCACCATCGATCCGAAGCTGCCTCCCTGGGCCCTCGACGCCCAGGTATCCGCCCGGTGCCAGCGGGAAGGGGAACGGCTGCTTTGCTCCGAGCGCATCGATCTCACCCTTGGGGCTGGTGCCATCGATCGAGCTTCCTCGGTGATTACTTCGTTGTTGTTGCCTGAGATCCCCTCCACCCTTGTGATCCTGGAACCAGCACCGGCCATGTTGGTGACTGCCCTGGCCCGGGGTGCCTCCCGGTTGGTCATCGACAGCGACGCCATCGGGATCGAGACCTCCGTCGAGATCGCCCGCGCTACCTCCGCCCACTTGGCGGATCTCGCCTGGATGCGCATCTACCCCTGGCGTAACCAGATCGCAGGTGCCTTTGACGATCCACAGGTCCGTCCTGCCGTGTCTGCCCTCCAGCGCCTCGCTGTGACTACGACGGGCTCCCATCCCCTCCCTCCGGTCACTCGCCTCCTTGTCGGGTGGATGGCCTCTCGCCTGGGCTGGACCCTCCAGAATCCTTCTTGCGCTATCGATGGTCGGCATCAGCGCATCCTCCTCGACCTCCAGGGGCATGCTGTCGTTGATGCGCCCCCGGGACGCCTGCTCTCGGTCGAGATAAGTGCCCTACTGGGCGAGGCGCGCATGCTCCTTGACCTCGCCCGTGAGCCCCATGGTGCCACCCTCCAAGTTGCCTGCACGACCGAGGGCCTCGGTGCTTCCGTCGCCCATATTACCCTTGCAGAGCCTCCGCTCCAGGTACTCCTCGACCGGGCCCTTGACGATGCGAACTCTGATCTTGCCTTGCGCCAAGCGCTCCATGCCGCCGCGCTGCTCCTGGGGCCGACCCCCTCCTGACCTACTGTTCCCGGGGGAAGTGCTTGCCAGAGTGGCCGCAGGTGGCAGATACAATCCCTCGCATGAACCAAGGAGACACCCTTATCGCCGCGGATGGAGAGGCCCTCGCCCGCATAGCTGCCCACTTGGTCCGCGCCTGGGTCAGCGAGGCTGCTGCTGTCCGCGGTGTAGCTCGCGTGGCCCTGTCCGGAGGTTCCACACCTCGTGCCATGAACCGACTCCTTGCTTCGATGGATCTCCCCTGGTCCGCCACCGAATGGTACTGGGTCGACGAACGCTTCGTCCCGGCTGACAGCCCACGGAGCAACCTTGGGGCAGCTCGCTCGGACCTCTTCGACCGGCTCCTCGCACCGCCCCGGGCGATCCATGGGATGCCTCATGGGCCTTCCTTGGACGAGAGTGCTGTTGCCTATGAGGCGACTCTCGCTGCCTCCTTTGGCCTCCCAGGGCCCTCTATCGGTACCTACCCTGTCTTCGATCTGCTGCTGCTCGGTGTGGGTGATGACGGCCACACCGCCTCTCTCTTTCCTGGCGAACCTTTCGTTGATGTCGAGGATCGTTGGGTCATTCCGGTTCCTCCCGGAGAAGGGCACGAAGCTCGTCTCACCCTCTCCCGCCCAGTGATTGTCCATGCCCGCAGGGTTGTGGTGATGGCACAGGGGGCCAGCAAGCGCGGACCCATCCAACAGGCGAGGGCACCCGGTTCGCTCCGGGAAGTTCCCGCGCGCTTGGTGCGTGAGGTACGCGGTGAGCTTCTCTGGTTGCTCGACGCTGCGGCTGTATGAGACTCACTGTTCCCAGGGTGGAGCACAGGTACAAGCCTCACTCCGCCGCCAGCCCTACCATCCCGTGGGGGAGTACTCCCTCAAGAGTGTAGCTAGCCCAGGGCAGGGTAAGGTTCTCCTTGCGAGCACGCCGCTCGGGGGCCACCTGAAGCCCCAGGGCAAGGTCGAGCCGTAGCGTCACAGGGAGCCCGTGGATGACCCACCCTACCCCTCCAGTGCCCTCGTGGTAGGCGGGGAGCAGGGGCGTCAGGTAGCCCTGCGGTGCAGTGAGGGGCGAAGGCTGGTACCCATAGCCCGCCCTCAGCGCCAGCACCCCTGAGGGAGAAGTGATCTCCAGAGCAACACGGGGGGAGAGGGTGTTTCGCAACGGGGGGGGCACGAAAGTTTCTTGGCGTTCAAAGGGGCGTAGCACCAGATGGAGATCGAACGTGGCGGTCGCTACCGGAGAAGGAGCGGCGCTCCAATGCTCGTGGCGAAGCCCAAAGAACAGGGTTGTGCGCCAGGCTCTGGGAAGTTGAAAGCGCTCGGAGATTCCGAGATCGATCAGGAGAGGATCATAAGCCGCATCTCCTTGAAGTCGGACCTGGGTCATACCGGAGAGTGGGTTATCTCGGAAGGTGACCCCCGTGGTCGCGTTCAAGTCGGTGTGGAAGGAGCGGGCCCCTCGGAGCCGCAGCGCCGCTGTGAACGCATCGTCCGGGCGGAAGGCCAGGGCCAGCACCGGCGCGAACCGGTAGGTGACGGAGAGATCGAGGGCACCGTCAGAGCGGACGCCCCGACTGTCCTGCGCCAGTGTCACATTCACTCCAGGCCCCTCTGTCCCTGCCCCCAACGAAACCCCTACTGCCCCTCGCAGCCGCCCGCCGATGGCTGCTACCAGATCCAGGGTACTTTTCGCTGTGGAGGCCTCATACCTGGGAAAGACCGGCTCACTTGCGGGTCGGAAGGTTACACTTGCCAGCCCTCGATCTGGCAGGTAGCCCCCTGCCGCGATGCCGATCCTGGTTTCACCAAGCTGTGCTCCAGCCTGGACTCCAAAGGTGATGCCTCGGATCGATGGAAGCTCCAGTCGGACACCCCGGAGCCAGAACCTCGGTAGCCCGACTCCGTAGGCCACCACCGCGCTCGTCCCGTCGCTCGCCGCTGCTGTTGGGCTCACCAGCGCCGCCGAGGCAGGTTCCCGGGAAGCGCCGTCAGCTTGGGCAAGTGCCGCGCTCCGGGGGCTGCCTCCGAGGAGATCCGGTGCCGCTGCTTGGGTCGGTGGTGTCAACGCGACCAGCACCCCAACCCACCGGAGGAGGTGACGTCTCACCACCGTCCTCCCAACGAAACCACCCCGGCCAGTACCTGCCCGCCGCCTCGCAGCGTGGGGTAACCAGGATCGGTGATCCCCTCCGAGGGAGCGCTTGCCTCGGGACCAACCGTGGTATCCGCAGGACAGGGTGCTGCCTGGCACGCAACCTTGGCCCAGCTTCGCTCTGGCAGATGGTGGAGCTGCACCCCTAGCGTGGCCACGAGCATCCCTCCTAGCAGCGCTTCCGGCTGCTCGTAGCTCAGTCCTCCAGCTACGACCAGCCGAGCTCCATCCACGAGGTTGGTTTGCCCTTGGCGCTCGTTACCCAACATCGATGATTCGACCCCGAATCCGCCCCTCACGCGAAGCTGGTGGGCCCCTCCCAGCACCCGTGTGCTCCCGCCTAGCCGCGCACTCGTTGTGTCTCGGAACGACGGTAGACGCGCGGACGGCTCCGCCCGGACCCCAGGCAGCTCGGCCCTCGCCTGCAGCAGCGGCCCCTGGTACCGACTCCAGCGATGATAGCCTACATCCAGCTCAACGGACAAGCGGCGCGTGGGCGTCCAGGCAGCCCCTAGCACCAAGGAGGCTGGATCGTAGAGCGCATGTGCCTGGCGTACTTGCGCCTCCAGCGGTACGCCTGCCACCGTTGCCTCTGTGCGGGTCTCTAGGTTCACCGCAAAGGCTCCCCGGTACATCGCCGCCAGATGCCATCGGGGATATGGGTCAAATCTGAACCCAAACGAGGGGCGAAGGGAGGGGTACACCTGCTGATTGACAGCAGGCTCGCTAGCACCTCGAGGCCCTGGCCGAAGGCGAGCGGTTCCGGTGAGTCCTGCCAGCGCATCCAGCGAAGCTCCGAGCCCTAGCCACCGGACCGGACGCAGCCCCAGGCCTGGCACGGCTACCAGCCGCTGGCTCCGGTTGTCGTAGTAGGGGAACTGGGGGGCATGAGCTTCTCGAGTGCGGACCCGCAGCATTGCTCCGCTCGGCGTATGGAAGAGAAAGCCTATCCGCAGACTCAGGGAGTACAGTAGGGTGGGTGAGAAGCTGGTGGAGCCCACAATGCCCATGCGCTGGTCTAGATCCACGGGGCGGTTCGCAGCACGAAGGCGGGAGGTAGTAAGAAGCATCCCAACCTCTGCGTCCTCACCCTGCCCGAAGGCGAGGCCTGCGGGGTTGTGATGTACGGCGGTCCCATCGGAGGCTATGGCCGATCGTGCCCCCGCCTCGGCTACTCCGGTTGCTCCCGCGCCCCAGAGGGAGAATACATCAGCATGAACCTGGACGGGGGAGAGGGACAGCGCAGCAGAACAGGCGAGGACAGGAACGCGGTGGAACATCAGGCGGTAAAGAGTCGCACTCCGTGGTAGGCGAGGAAGGCTGCAAGATAAGCGAGCGCATAGGTGTAGAGGAAAACAAACCCGGTGAGAGGCCAACTCCGGGTTTCCCGATACACGGTGGATAGGGTGCTGATGCATTGGCAGGCGAAGACGAAGAAGGCGAGCAGTGCTGCTGCCGTCGCCGTAGAGTAGGCAGGGGTACCCTGCGAGGTCTTTGCCTCTCGGAGCTTGTCTGCTAGCGGGGCAGGCTCTTCTTCCGCGTTCTCGACACCAAAGATCACACCAAGGGTGCTCACCATCAGCTCCCGGGCACCGAAGGCTCCGATGAGGCCGACGTTGATCCGCCAGTCGAAGCCGATAGGCTTCGAGATGGGCTCCAATGCCTTGCCCACCATAGCGGCTGCACTTCGTTCGATGACCGGCGTCTGACCGGAGGGATCATCGGATACAGGCAGCTTGAGCAGCACCCAGAGCAACACCGAAGCCGCCAGGATCACAGTGCCTGCGCGCCGGGTGAAATCCCGTGCTTCTCGTCCACATCGCACCTGGATCTGCCGCCAAGACGGTGCCTTATAGGTAGGCATCTCCAGCAGCAGCGGAAGCCCCTTGCCTCGTGCCATCGTCCTCCGCATCACCGAAGCCGCTACCAGCCCACCAAGGATCCCCACGAGGTAGAGCCCTGTGCTCACTGCTGCCTTGTGGACCGTAGTGCCACCAAAAAAAGCGCTTACTAGCAGCGTGTAAGTCGGTAGTCGCGCCGAGCAGCTCATCAGGGGTAGCACCAAGATGGTTGCGAGCCGTTCCTTGGGATCACGAAGAACACGGGTAGCAGAGATGGCAGGGACCGCACAGGCGTGAGCGGTGAGGAGTGGGACAAAGGCCTTTCCGCTGAGGCCCACGACTCGAAAGAACCGGTCGATGAGGAAGGCTGCGCGCGCCAGGTATCCGCTGGCTTCCAGCACCTCCAGCAGGCCCATGAGCACGACGATCTGAGGGACAAAGGCCAGTACGGTGCCAACGCCGCCAAGCACACCTTCCAGGAGCAAGGCGGCAAGGAGACCTTCCCCCAACCGAGGTCGTAGTATGCTAACGAGACGGCCCAGCAGCACGTTGAAGAAGGAGGAGGCAGGGTCCGCAATGAGAAAGACGGCGGCGAAGGTAGCGCCGAGGATGAGCACAAAAAGCAGAGGACCAAGGATCGGGTGGAGTAGCACCCGATCGATACGCTCACTCCGCTCCTGAGGGCTTGCAGCGTGTTCGGGGGGGCGGAGCGCGGCTCTCGCTGCATCCTCTGGAGTCCAGGGGGTAGGTTTGGTAGGAGGGGTCTTGGGGATGGCTTCGAGAACCACTGAGATCAGGTCTGGATCCTGGTGGCTAACAACGCGCACGGGGAGTCTCACAGCGGCGGCCAGTGCCTCGCCGTCAAGAAACCCTCCCGCTCTTTCTAGCGCATCCCGCTGGGTGACTACGAGCAGAAGTCGTTGTCCAGGGAGTTGGTCGAGGATCTCCCGGGTGAGGCGCAGGTGCAGCACGAGCTGGGTGGCATCCAGGACGTGGACAAGCACCAGGGGTGCCCCGGTGGCCACCCGTTCCCGGAGAAAATCGATGGTCACTCGTTCATCCGCGGAGCCGCCCGGGCCTGGGTCGAGGCGGTAGATACCTGGCAGATCGTGGATCTGACAACACTCACCGGAGGGGAGCCTAGCCTCCCCGGTGAGCACGTCGACGGTGACCCCTGGGAAGTTACCTATGTGAGCGTGGGTGTTCGTGAGGCGATTGAAAAGGGAGGATTTCCCGGTATTGGGACGGCCCAGGAGAGCTACCTGGAGCGGGGAGTTCATCGGGCCTCGACGACTTGGACCTGTACCAAGCTAGCCAGCGAGCGCCCCACGGCGAAGCATGCATCTCCTACCCGTACCTGAAGTGGCCCCCCCAGCGGTGCTCGGCGCAGCACACGTACCGGCTGCCCTTCCAGAAGGCCCATGGCTCGCAAGAGCGGCCCTTCATCGTCCTGAGCGTGGACTTGCTCGATCACGGCATCTACATCAAGGGGAAGTTCAAGGAGTGACATGAACGAGTCAATCTAGGGCCTTCAGCGGAGGGGGGAGCACCGCGAAGAAATCTCGCCTCATGCGTTCCTCGTAGGTATCCATCAGCTCGGTGATCCGCTCGTATCGGTCGGAACGGAGGATGAAGCCCGCGTGATAAGTCTTCTCCTGCAGACGCATCCAGATCTCCGGGTCGTTATAGGCACTGGTATCGGGGTGCTCTTGGTGGGCTAGCGAGTTGAGCAAGCCAGCGTAATCCTTGCGATACGGCGGCAGCTCGTAGGGCCATTTCCCCTGGGCAATCTCGATTTTAGCCCATTCTTCCCATAGGTTGATCCCGGTGGATGCCTCCACCAGATCGGTAATGTGAGCGCCTCCGGCTCGCGCTGCGGTCTCTAGAAAATAGAGCTTTCCGTCGTCACGGCTCTTGATGAACTCGGTATGCGAGATACCCCGTACAAGGCCGAGTGTCCGAATCAACCGCTCGTGAAAGGCTAGGAGCTCTCGCTCCTCCTCGCTACCCCGAGGGAGGGTTGCTGTACCAAAGATCCCACCCTCCTGAGAGATCTGGAGGATAGGCTTGCGGTAGCGGTGCGCCTCCGCGAAGATTACCTGCTTCTCGGAGGTGATCGCATCCACATGGTACACGTCCCCTGGGATCATTTTCTCCAGGAGGTAATACGATTGCTTATCCCCTTGGGCTTCGATGATAGGCCAAAGCTCGTCGGGGGATAGAATCCGCTTGATGCCCAGCGCCGCTGCCTCGCTCCGGGGCTTGAGCACCCAAGGGCCCGGTACTTCCTTCAGGAAGGCGCGCACCGTATCGTAGTGGAGGATATGCACGAAGGGAGGTACCAGGATACCACTGTCGTGGGCCTTCTCCCGCATGGCCAGCTTGTCTCGGAAGTAGCGTACCGTGGTGTCGCCCATGCCAGGGATGCGCATGTGCTCTCGGAGCATCGCCGCCACCTCCACGTCGTAGTCGTCCAGTGGTACAATTCGGTCGATTTTCCGGGTGCGTGCCAGGTAGCTCACCGCATGGATGACATCTTGCCTCTTCTCGTTGAGAGTCTCCTGGGGCATGGCGAAGACTTCGTCGATCTGCTCCCGAGGCCAATTGTCTTTGAGGTGCCCCTCCACCGTGAGCAGCAGTACTGTGCATCCTTCCTTCTTGCACTGCTGGAGGAAGCGAACCCCCTTGTAATAACTGGCTAGGCACAAGATCGTCAGTGACCGAGAAGACACGTACCAAACTCCTGGTGAACCCCTTGTTGGGGGGTGTGGCGGCGCACTCTTGTCCAGGGGCGCTTGCCTGACAAGCCCCCCAGACAAGGTGGGTGGTGTCCCAGAGAGCACTCACTCGCTGGGAATGCAGGCGCTTGGTAGGTTCTAGGACTTGAGCGTGGGGGCCTGGTACTGAATCGGTATGTGCTGGCCAAGTGCTACGCGAGAAACCCCCGCGTGTCGTGGTCGAGGACGTGACGATCAAGAGGGTAAAGTTGGCGTTCAGGCCTGCGGGGGTATCAGGCAGGATTTCTGCTTTCCTCTCGGTGGGGGATGTTGCTGGTCGGGTAGCCCAGGGAGGTACTCCGGTCGGGGTCTGCAATTTTTGCGAAACTCCGCAAGCATCTCCAGACAGGTGTACTGTCTCTCGGAGAAAACTCCGCCGTGGGTTAGGAAGGCATCTTTTTTGCGAGGAAATGTTGCCTGCCATGATCTCCCCAACCGCAATCCGCTCTGGAGGGTACCGTGCGGACGTCTTACCGCGTGGTCGGTACGCTGGCGTTCTTCTTGCTCGTGGTTGCCTTGCTCTTCCTCTTGGGGGCCTCCCCTAGGACCATACCCCTGAATTCTTCCCGGGAGGTTCCCCCAGAAGAGGACGAGGAGAGGACCATGCACCAACCACCACACACGGCCCGAATGCATGGAGAGACGCTGGGAGGACATACCAGGGAGCTGCCTGGGGTCACTGGGCAGCAGACGCATCCGAAGGTAGTTCGGGCCTTGGCGGGAGGTTCTCCAGGGTCAGGAAGGGAGGATTCGGTAGGGATAGGAGGGGTGGGCTCTTCCAGAGTGAGCAGGCAGGGGGACGAGCCTTCGGTGGACGAGCAGGAGCAGGCGGATATCGAGGAGCATGAGCGGCTCCATGGTCAGGAGGGAGTCTGGCAGGCGCCGCTTACCTGGGGGTGCAAGGGAGAGCGTATCTACCGAGCAGAGAAACTCTCCTTCTCTGCACCGACCCCCGCGAAGCTAGCTCGTACGTTGGAAGATATAACCCAGGGGGGGATCGCCCTGGTGCTCCGACTTCGTGAGGGAGTCTGGCAGGTGGCGCTCTCTGCCATCGCCTCGGGGCAGTCGGGAGGGGATCCCTTTCCTTCGGGAATGAGCCCGCCCTTCCTCCGCTTGGTAGATGGGTTTGGGGTACCTCCAGGGGTTTCTAGCGAGCGGTTTCAACCGTATGGTTTCTTGCGGGTCGTAGAGCCTGGGGGGTTCAAGTGGCTGAGCTTGCGGCAGCTCAACTGGAGGGCTGTGGAGCAAGGGGGGTGCGAGCGCGTGCAGGTTGAGGCGTTTGCCTCGTTGCCCTCCTCCCAGTGGGGAACCGTCTTGCACCGAGGAACGCACTCCCTGATGATTCAAGAATTGCTAGATCTTGAGCTAACCACACCCCCGGATGAGCCTGCTGGGGGAGGGCTTCCTCACCCATCTGAACCCTTGCCTATTCCCCTTCACTTTACCTTCTTCGCCGTGGCGATCACGCCACATCCACCGCGCTGAGGTCATCCATGCTGTGCACTTCTCTCTCTCCTCTTGGTTACCCTCTTCTCCGTCGGATGGGGCTGGTTGCCTTGTTTTCCCTCTTGGGCGTCGGGTGTACCGTAGACAGAGAGTCGTTCTCTGCCCAGGGGGCAGGCGGTGAACAAGGTGCCTTGGGGAGAGGAGATCCCATACTCCCCAAGACGGACGTGGATTGCATTGTCCCTGAGCCTGGATGCCTCTGCGATACCGAGGGAGACCAGGTAGATTGTGGTAAGGTCGTCTCCAGGGAGAATGGCCAGACGCTTTGCGGTCAGGGAGTGAGTGTTTGCCACGATGGGAAATGGGGAGAGTGCCTTCTCTCCGGTGCCCCTCCTGTGGCCATTGAAGAGCCTCCCCCGGGGTTGTACCCACAAGCTGCACAGAAGCCAACCCCCTGCACCCACAACCCCTGCAACCCCTACTGCTCCCACTACCCGGATGGCCCGGGAGATGCCGGCATTACCGACTCCGGTACCAACCTTGCTCAGGAAGACGGAGGGCTCGGGACGGTCTGGGATGCGGGACCCGGCCCTTGTACGCCATTGACCCATGCGCAAGCCTGTGCTGGCGGGAAAAACTGCGGGAAGGTGGCGAACGGTTGCGGAGGACTCATTACCTGCGGGCCAGACACCTGTGCAATTCCAGGGCAGATCTGCGGAGGTGGAGGGGAGCCCAACAAGTGCGGCTCCCCTCCCATTCAACCCTGTACACCGCTGACCCAAGCGCAGGCCTGTACCAACGGGAAAAACTGTGGTTGGGTGCCCAACGGTTGTGGGGGCGTGATAAGCTGCGGCACCTGTGCTCCCGGGCAAACCTGCGGGCTTGGCGGCGAGAACAAGTGTGGTCCTAACTGCACGCCGAAAACCTGTGCTCAGCAAGGGAAGAACTGCGGTGTGACGGGGGATGGCTGCGGGGGGACCATCGACTGCGGCACCTGCGCTTCAGGACAGATCTGTGGTGCCTATGCGGCCAACGTATGCTGGTCTCCCGCGGCCTGCACCCCCAAGACCTTCGCCCAGGCTTGTACCCAGGCTGGCAAGAACTGTGGCTCTGTCCCGGATGGTTGCGGAGGCGTGGTGAATTGTGGTTCCTGTCCAGCTACCCAGCTCTGCGGGGGAGGTGGGGTGCCCAATGTCTGCGGAGGCACCGTCTGCATCCCTAAGACCTTTGATCAGGCCTGCACCAACGCGGGGAAGAACTGCGGGCCCATTTCCGATGGCTGCGGCGGCCTCATCAACTGCGGTACTTGCCAGTTCCCAGCGAGCTGTGGTGGCGGCGGCATCCCCAACAAGTGCGGTGTCAATGCCAACTGCACGGGTCTCTGTCTCCAGCAGGTGCTCTGCTCGGGTGGTGCGACCACGCAGGTGACAGGTACGGTGTATGCCCCCAACGGGATTCACCCCCTGCCCAACGTAGTGGTGTTCGTCCCCAATGCCCCGCTCCCTGCGTTTCCTCAGGGGATCACTTGCGAAAACTGTGCTCAAGTCGGCGGCTCTCCCCTGGTCAGCACCACCACGGACGTGAACGGGAACTTTGTCCTCAAGAACATGCCAGTAGGGAACAATATCCCTCTGGTGATGCAGCTTGGTCGCTGGCGGCGTCAGATCTTTGTCAACACGGTTGCCTGCCAGTCAGTCCACGTCACCACGGGGTCGGGGGTCAACGTCAATACCCGTCTCCCCCGGGTCAAGTCCGAGGGGGACATTCCGAAAATCGCTGTTTCGACTGGCTGCGTCGATAGCATGGAGTGCGTCCTTCGTCGGATGGGTATCGCGGACAGCGAGTTTACCTACCGCGGCCAGTTCCCCCTGAATTCTGCCCAAGATGGGCGTGTTCACCTGTTCAAGGGGGGCTACTGCTACGGAGGCTTCATCAGCAACGTCAACGTCACCCCCTGGGAGGACACCCTCGTCAGTAGCTTGGCCACCCTCGATGACTACGACATGGTGCTGTTCCCCTGTCAGGGGAACTACTATTACTACACCAATGGTGCCCACGTAACCTTCCAGAACAACATCGCCAACTATCTGAACGCGGGGGGGCGGGCGTTCATGACGCACTACAACTTCCACTGGTTCTACCGCAACCCTCCCACGTGGAACTCTCCTCTCTACACTGCCATCAACTGGACCCCCAACGCTTGGTTCAACAACGGGACACTCCAGGGGACTGTGAATACTGGGTTTCCCCGGGGCAAGCTCCTGGCAGACTGGCTGAATACTCCAGCGATCGCCGCATCTCCTAACGGGTATGCCCAAGTGCTCGTCGATGTGACCCGGAAAGATTTTGACGGGTGGGATCCAAACAACACCGTTAACTGGCTCACCCTCAACAACCCCGCGTACCCCATTCACCTCACCTTCGATACGCCTCTCAACGTAGCTCCGAACAACAAGTGCGGCCGTGCGGTGTTCTCTGATTTCCATGTCTATAACGCTACTTCCGCCACGTCGCGCCAGGCCTACCCGAACCAGTGCCCCAACACAGCGATGACTCCCCAGGAGAAGCTGCTGGAGTATATGATCTTTGATCTGTCCTCCTGTGTTGGTGCTCCGCCACCTGCCCCGCCTTGTTCTCCGCTGACCTGCGCCCAGCAGGGGATCACTTGCGGCCAAGCGGGGGACGGTTGTGGCGGAACCCTCACGTGCGGGCCCCCTTGCCCCGTACCCACCTGCACGCCGAAGACTTGTGCCCAGCAAGGGTTCAACTGCGGTCTGGTAGGGGATGGCTGCGGAGGGACGCTCAATTGCGGAACTTGCCCTTCGGGGCAGATCTGTGGCGGAGGCGGTACGCCTAACGTGTGCTGGGGCAACTGCACCAAGGCTACTTGCCCGACTGGCTCGGGAACGTACTGCGGCTCCATGCCGGACGGATGCGGTGGGAACCTCACCTGTACCTGCACCGCTTCTGGGGAAACCTGCGGTGGGGGGGGCATCCCCAACCAGTGTGGGAAGGCCTGTGTGAAGACTCCCTGCCCAACTGGAGCAGGCTCTTTCTGTGGAACCATGCCCGACGGGTGCGGCGGAACTCAGGTCTGTGGGTGTACGGCGCCTGGGGAAACCTGTGGGGGGGGGGGGTTGTCCCC
>JANWXX010000130.1 GCA_025057345.1 Polyangiaceae bacterium
GCGAGGGGCGGAGGGAAGGGGCTAGAGGCGCTCCACCTGGGAGCTCCCGGGCCCCCACTAGATGGAGCGCCTGGGCTCCTCGCGCTGCAACGAGCCGTACCAGTTCCGGTGCATGGCGAAAGTTGCTTCGGGTGAGCACGCAGGTCACCCCCACCCGCAGCCCCGCCGCCCTAGCGACACCGATGCCAGTGAGTGACTGAGCGAAGCTCCCCTCCGTTCGTGTATGGAACTCATGGATGAGTGCTGTAGGGCCATGGAGCGAGATATCTACGGCAGTCACGCCGGAGGCAGCCAGACCCCGGGAGTAAGGAGCATAAGCCAAACGACGCCCATTGGTTTGTACAACCAGGGAAGCAGCACCAACCTCCCGGGCCCGAGCAGCAAGAGGAAAGAGACGAGGATGAAGGGTAGGCTCCCCCCCCACAAAGGCCAGGATGGGATCTTGGCGGGCGGCTTCCGTGATCCGGGCAAAGATGGCCTCTTCTTGGAAGAAGTCTCCCTTCCAGGAGATACGAGCGAGCTGTTGGGGACAGAAGGCGCAGGCGTTGTTGCAGCGAATTGTGAGCCAGACGAGACGCACGCTATCTCAAGGATGCTGCATAGAGGTGCTCCCTATAGCGTCGCTGACGCTCACGGAGCGGGAGCAACCGCCCAACCGGAACCACATGCTCATAATGCTGCAGTTCACGAGCGAGGGCCATTGCGGCAAGGCCTCGGCCCTCGTGGGTGTGTGCATTCCCGTGACCTTCATTCCTAACGAAAAGCTCAAGATGATGGGTACGCGCCGGGCCACGCTGAGCACCAGGTTGTTCGTCAAGAGCACATACCTCGACGAAGAAGGTGTCGCCCCCCGGGCCAGTGAGTTGGAGGGAGAAAGCACCTTGGTAGATCTCGCTTACCTCGGTGACCCGATAGACCCCCGCAGCAAGCCCGACAAGCATAGAAGGTGCGGGCGCCTGGAAGGCATCCTGTGGGGGAAGGGAGACAGGGGCAGGGGGAGGAGTTGCGGGGGTCGTGGGGGTTGCTTGAGGGGAAGCCGCTGCCCCCCGAGGAACTAGCAGCGCAGGAACCATCCACCCAAGAACCCCCAACAGATCTCGACGGGGAAGTTGATCGAAGTTCATGAAGCCTCCGCGCACAGCTCCATGGTGCAAGCCCCTCCTCCCCAGGTCAACACCTTAACACCTCAACCCTCTCCCGGAATTTTCCTCCTTAGACCACCCGCGTCACAGCCGCCACTGGAGCTGAAAGAGAAGCTGGCTCACCCTTAGCGGTTGGCCATATTCGTGGAGCCGGACCCCCACCCCCACCGACCACTGTTCGGTTACTTGGTACTCAACCCCCAAAGCTATCACCATCCCCAAGCGAATCTCCCTAGCTTTTTCCCCGCGCAGTGCTCCCCACCCTCCCTCTCCTGCCCCCAGCTGCGACCCTCCCAGAAGCAGCCCCCCGTACGGTACCACCCGCGTCACGTCCAGGGTGTACACGGCTCCTACTGCCCCCGTTAGCCCATAAACAGGGTAAGGAAAGGTGGACTCCTGACAGGGAGCTGGGGGTTCAGGACAGGGGTCGGGGGCCGGCCGCCGGAGGGAGTAGGACGTCGAGGAGACTTCCCCCAAGAGCCAGAACTGGTCGTTGAGGAGGTAGCGCAGCGAGGCCAGAATCCCCATGGACCTGGCCTGGTAAGGAGGACGCTCTAGAGTCATAAGCCCCATGCCTCCCCCCCCCCGGAGGGTGTGCTCCTGGGCGCTTGCCGGGAGGCTTACCAGGAGCAAGACCAGGAGCAAGGCTACCCACCCATGCCACCAGCAGGAACGCCGCACCAAGCCGTTGTTGCACGAAGTACGCTGAGGAGCCACGCTTTCCTGCTGGCCCTCGGCCACCTGTTGTGAGCACCATGGGGGCAGCCCCATTCCCCGAGGTTCTCATGCGCTGGAGGTTCCCCGATCCTTCCGAAGAGCAAGTCCGCCGCCGCGTCGTGGGCCACATCGACGCCTTCTGGGCCTCCTTCCGCGAGCGGGAGGGGGCCCTCCGGGACGACATCGAAGGAGGTCGCCCCCTCGACCTCACCTGGTTGGGTCAGCACCTGGAGGCCGTTGATCCCTCGCTGCGCTGGGAGATCGCTCACCCCCGCGGGTCACCGTGGCGACTCCTCCTCACCACCGAGCGCCACCTGACCCCCTTGGTCGAGAAGATCCTGGAGCGCGCTCCCCGGGGTCTCCCCTGGGAATTTCTCGGCGCGAGACCGCCTGTGGAAGCACGGGAGGCGGCCTCGTACCTGGAGCAGAGGACCGGTCGCTCCCTGGAAGGCTGGGTCTGCCGGGTGGACCCCGGGGAACACCGCCAGATGAACGTGTGCTTCGGGCTTCCGGACCTCGGCACCTCCTCGGACCGGGAGGCCCTCCAGGCTGCCAGGCTCACCGCCGCCGTGCTGCTGGGAGATACCCTCTTCGCCCGGTGGGTCGGGTCCGTACGTGTCTCCTCCCTCGAAGGGTTCGAGGGGGGAGAGCCTCTGTCAACTCTTCTGCCAACGGTGGAGCGAGGACGGCTGGCCCTGCTGGAGCAGCTCCCCGCGCTTCCGTATTTTGCGAGCATCGAGGAGGTGAGCTGGACCCTCTACCAGTCCAACCCCCGTCGTCGCCCGGACTACCCTTTCCGCACCGATCTCCTCATCGGCAAGACAGTGAACCCGCAGCTCTGGGCCTGCGCTCACACCCGCGTTCCTTTCCACTCCGAGCGCTTTTCCCGTGCGGGAGAGACCTTCGCCTACCTGAAGATGGACAGTGAGGAAGGATTCGGCGAAGGTGGCTTCGAGTACAAGAGCGAGGCGGAGGATGCCCTCGACGAGGCCCTCATCGAGGCCCGCCTCGGCTGCGTCATCGGAGGCGGCTCGGGCCTGCGCTATGGCTACATCGACCTCGCCCTCCTTGACGTGGAGGCTGCCGTCGATGTGATGGGCCGGGTGCTCCGGGAAGGGAAGGCTCCCCGGCGCTCCTGGCTCCTCTTCTTCGACGACGAGCTGGCCGGCGAGTGGATCTCCTTCCACCCCAGGACACCGCCTCCTCCCGGCGCCCCCTAAGCAGGCAGCAATCTCACCCCTGACAAGCGTTTGCTTGGGGCAGATGAGCTTGCCTCCCTTGCAAGAGAGGAACATAAGCCACGGCTCTCTATCCACTTCGATTCCGCAAACTTTGATGGGGCTACTGGCTTCTTTGAATTCTCCATGATAGGCAGGCTCCCAGCGGGAGAAGCCTCAATAAAAGCGTCATCTCGCCTGGGGAAATCACCGGGCGATACACTGAGAAAAATGTCGTGGTGACTCAGAAACCATTTCGAGGGAAGTTCCCGGGAGCATGGCGAGACGCATGCAGGGATTGACGCTCCTTGGAGGGCTAACCGAAGAAGAATTCTGCGAACGGTACTGGCAGAAGAAGCCGCTGCTGGTGAGGGGAGCCATTCCCAGGTTTACCGGGCTTCTGACCCCCGATGAGCTAGCCGGTCTGGCCTGCGAGGAGGACATGCAATCTAGGCTGGTTCGTCGGCGCCGAGGCCGGTACACATTGGAGAACGGTCCTTTCGATGAGGCTACCTTCGCCCGACTTCCGGAGCGGAACTGGACCTTGCTGGTTCAGGGAATCAACCACGTTCTTCCCTCGGCAGAGCGCCTACTGCTTCGCTTCCGGTTCCTGCCCTATGCACGCCTTGATGACTTGATGGTGAGCTACGCTCCGCCGGGAGGAGGCGTTGGGCCACACGTTGACTCCTACGATGTGTTCCTGCTCCAGGGAAAGGGGCGGAAGAGATGGGAGATCAGCTCCCAGGAGGACCGAACCTTGGTTCCCGGGGCGCCGCTGAAGATCCTCCAGGATTTCCGTGCCGAAGATCGGTGGGATCTGAACCCAGGAGATCTGCTGTACTTGCCCCCTAGATACGCCCACCATGGAATCGCGCTGGACGAATGTATGACCTACTCCATCGGGTTCCGCGCGCTGTCAGCGGAGGAGTTGGTGCATCAGTTCCTGGCATGGTTGCCGCAGCAGCTCACCCCGAAGGGCATGTACGAGGATCCTGAACTACGTCCAGTGAAACATCCCGCAGAAATCGACCCAGGGATGGTCGACAAGGCGGTCGCATTGCTCTCCCAAGCACGCTGGGATCGGGAATTGGTGGGCCGTTTCCTAGGGCACTACCTGTCGGACCCCAAGCCACATCTTCGCTTTGAACCACCGAGGAAACCCCTAGGGCTCCCTGCCTTCGCTCGCCGAGCGAACAAGCATGGAGTGCGGCTAGCTCTGGCAAGTCTGATGCTCAGCAGGGGGGGTGTTTTTTACCTGAATGGGGAAGAGATCCTAGCAGAGCCTAGGGAGAGGAAGTGGATGCAACGATTGGCGGATGATCGAAGACTGGCCCCTCCGGTAGGCGAGGCAGCCGGGAGGCTCCACAGTTGGTACCGGGCTGGTTGGATCAAGATAGAAGGAGAGACTTGAGGAGAGATTGTGCCGGCCCTACCACCGAGACTACTCGCGGAAAATGCCCCGTTACTCCCTCGGCTCTGCTAAGGGGAGCGACGATACCCTTCCCACCAAGGTTTCGTAGCTCATGTTGAAAGCCGAACCCCTCCCCCTCCTCGCCACCGGCATCGGCAAAAAAGCCGTAGTGGCCATCACCGGCCTGGTGCTCTACGGCTTTGTCTTCGTTCACGCGCTGGGCAACCTCCAAGTGTTTCTGGGTCGTGAGGCGATCAAGGCCTACAGAGAGTCGCTTCACTCGTTCCCCAAGGCGTTGTGGGGTGCCCGAGCAGTGTTGTTGGTGTGCCTGCTAACACATGTAACGTTGACGATAGATATCGCAGCCAAAGCGAGAGCGGCGCGCACGACCCGGTACAAGGTGAGCGCACCCATCGCTGAGCAGGGTATTCTGCAGCGGTACGCCCGGAAGACGATGGTGCTATCGGGGCCGATTCTCCTGGTGTACATCATGTTCCACCTCGCGCACCTCACCGCGGGGGTTGTCCCAGGGCTACCGTTCAAAGCAGGGGAGGTCTACGACAACCTGGTAAGAGGCTTCCAGAACCCTATGGTGGCAGGCTTGTACATCGTGGCGAACCTGCTGCTGGGGCTCCACCTCTACCACGGAGGGGTCGCGCTCTTTCAGACCCTAGGGCTGAGGCACCCCCAGTGGGATGCCCACACCCGCCATGCAGCCTTCCTGGTGACCGCAGTGGTCACCGCGACCAATGTCATCATCCCAACGACGATCGCCGCTGGGTTGATCCGGCAATGAGCCTCAGAGAAAGAGGAAACTATCATGGAGCTTCGGAGCAACGCCCCCACGGGCCCCATCGAAACCCGGTGGGAGCGGCACAAGGCCGACATCAAGCTGGTGAATCCAGCGAACAAGCGAAAGTACGAAATCATCGTTGTAGGCACAGGCCTGGCGGGGGGGGCGGGAGCTGCCTCACTGGCGGACTTGGGCTACAAGGTCAAGGCATTTTGCTACCAGGACAGCGCAAGGCGAGCCCATTCGATCGCCGCCCAGGGCGGTATCAACGCAGCCAAGAACTACCAGGGTGATGGGGATAGCATCTACCGGCTGTTCTACGACACGGTGAAGGGGGGAGACTTTCGCGCACGGGAGAGCAACGTCTACCGACTCGCGCAGGTTTCCGTAGATATTATCGATCAGTGCGTGGCCCTCGGCGTGCCCTTCGCCCGGGAGTACGGCGGGCTTCTAGCCAACCGCAGCTTCGGCGGTGCCCAGGTATCACGCACCTTCTACGCCCGAGGGCAGACAGGGCAGCAACTGCTGTTGGGGGCATATTCCCATCTGTCGCGAACCATCGCCGAGGGCAAGGTGGAACTCCGTACACGGTGCGAGATGATCGATCTGATCGTCGAGGACAACCGCGCCCGGGGGATCGTTACCCGCGATCTGGTCACCGGAAAGATCGAGGCCCACCTAGCAGATGCGGTCGTACTAGCGACCGGTGGCTACGGAAACGTGTTCTACCTATCGACCAACGCCAAGGGTTGCAACGCAACGGCGATCTGGCGAGCTCACCGCCGCGGGGCTTTCTTTGCCAACCCTTGCTTCACCCAGATCCACCCGACGTGCATCCCTCAGGCCGGCGTCTACCAGTCGAAGCTGACGCTCATGAGCGAGTCGCTTCGCAACGATGGACGCGTGTGGGTTCCCCGGAAGAAGGAGGACTGCACTCGAGACCCGGCCTCGATCCCGGAGCGAGATCGCTACTACTATTTGGAGGAGAAATACCCCGCCTTCGGCAACTTGATGCCCCGGGACATTGCCTCACGACAGGCGAAGTTCGTCTGTGACCAGGGGCTCGGGGTAGGCCCAGAGATTAACGGCGTCCGGCGTGGTGTTTACCTGGACTTCGCCGACGCCATCAAGCGTGACGGCAAGCAGGCCATCGCCGACCGCTATGGCAACCTCTTCGACATGTACCAGCGCATCACCGGAGAAGACCCTTACCGCGTCCCTATGCGCATCTACCCAGCGACCCATTACACGATGGGGGGGCTCTGGGTTGACTACAACCTGATGAGCAATATCCCCGGTCTGTTCGTGGCAGGCGAGGCCAACTTCAGCGACCACGGCGCCAACCGATTGGGCGCCTCGGCACTAATGCAGGGCTTGGCGGACGGGTTCTTTATCCTGCCCTATGTCATCGGTAACTACCTGGCCCAAGCAGGGAAATCGAAGACTACCGAAAGCAGCGCAGCGGTAACCACAACCCTTCGGGAAGCGCAAACAAGGTTTCGAAAGCTGATCGAAATCGGTCAGAAGGGCTCGCGTACGGTGGATGACTTCCACCGAAAGCTAGGCACCCTGATCTGGGATCACTGCGGCATGGCCCGCAACCCGTCAGGTCTCAAGAGTGCTCTTGGACAGATCCCCGAGCTGCGGGAGGAGTTCTATCGAGACGTGAAGATCACCGGCTCTGGCGAGGAACTCAACAGGGAATTGGAAAAAGCTGGTAGGGTTGCCGACTTCTTCGAGTTGGGCGAACTCATGTGCCGCGACGCCTTGGAGCGAGATGAGAGCTGTGGCTGCCACTTTCGAGAGGACCACCAAGCCGATGGGGAGTGCGTCCGTGACGATGAGCACTTCGCCCACGTCGCTGCCTGGGAATGGTGCGGCCAAGGCCCCGAAGCCCGCGACGGCAACCACAAGCAGCATCGCGAAGCGCTTTCCTTCGAATACGTCAAGATGGCCCAGCGTTCCTACAAATGAGGCAACCGTGGCGGAAACGATCGATCTCAAGCTGCACGTCTGGCGTCAAAAAGGCCCATCCGACCCAGGAAAATTCGAGGATTATTCCCAGTATGCCAAGGGGATCTCCACCCACGCTTCGTTCCTCGAATTCCTGGATGTAGTCAACGAGCGGCTGGTGCTCGCTAACCAAGAGCCCATCGTGTTTGACCACGACTGTCGCGAAGGGATTTGCGGCATGTGTGGCATCGTCATCAACGGAGAACCTCACGGCCCTCAAAAGGCTACCACCACGTGCCAGCTCCACATGCGCACCTTTCGCAACGGCGAGGAACTCTGGGTCGAGCCCTGGCGTGCCGCCGCTTTCCCTGTCATCCGCGACCTGTCCGTGGACCGCAGCGCCTTCGATCGCATCATCCAGGCGGGGGGCTACATCACCGCTCGTGCTGGTGCAGCCCCGGACGCCAATGCCATCCCCATCCCGAAGCGCCTCGCCGACGAGGCCATGGACGCCGCTACCTGCATCGGCTGCGGGGCCTGTGTTGCCGCCTGTCCTAACGCTAGCGCAAGCCTTTTCATGGCCGCCAAGATAGGCCACCTCAACACCCTACCTCAGGGCCAAGCCGAACGGGACAAGCGCACCCTTGCCATGGTTGCCCAGCATGAGCGAGAAGGGTTTGGCGCATGCTCCAACCATTACCTCTGTGAAGCCGCCTGTCCCAAGGAGATCAGTGTCCAGTGGATCGCACGAATGAACCGTGACCTCCTCAAGGCCGCCATGACCTATAAGCCCGAGCCACAACGAGCAGGAGGGGACGGCTGAACCTTCTATAAACCCCGGTATCCGATGAGCCGGGGACAGGGGGTGAGGCAAAAGGCGCTCTAACCAGCGAGAACGGCGGTTGTTGCCACGGTAACCGCCCCCCCCCCAAAAACCCCCCCGCCACGGCCACCCCTGCCACGACCACCCTCACCCAAACCACCCCCGCCACGAGCACTCCCCTCTCTACGGCCGCCGCCCCCGCCCAAGCCGCCCCCTCCTGAGCGCTCACGGCGTTCTTCCGCCTCGTTGACGCGGAGAGGACGGCCATCCAGGAACGCACCATTCATCTCCGCAATGGCCTTACGAGCACCATCCGCATCGGTCATCGATACAAAGGCAAACCCGCGGGACTGACCGGTTTCGCGGTCGAGCATCAACTTTACCTCCGCGATGGTGCCAAACTGGGAGAACTGTTGGTAGAGGGTTTCTTCGGTAGTGTGGAAAGACAGGTTTCCGACGTAGAGGCGCGTATTCATGGTAGCTGTTCTCTCTCGGCCGACGCGCGTGGAGCGCTTTTACTCAGAAGGGATCACCGAAGGGCCGTGGATCGGGGATCTGGTGGAGAAGCCCACCGCGTTACCGGAGCAGCCATCGGTCCCCTGGGAAGAGAGAGCAGCGAAGCCGTGTGCCAGAAACGTGAGCACCTAAGATATCCCACGTCTTTTTGTCTCGCGCAAGCCCCAGTTTCGTGCTGAGCAAACCAGCTCACGGTTTCAAATGTTGCTGGAAAAATTCGAGCACTCTGGTGTAAGCGGTGAGCTGGTTCTCCCGGCGGCTGAGGCCATGTCCCTCATCATCGAACCTTAGGTAGATGACCTCACGCCCACGTTGCTTGAGAGCCGCCACCATCTGCTCAGCCTCGCCCACGGGAACCCTCGGATCATTGGCGCCGTGGATCACCAAGAGCGGAGCACGAATGCGATTCACCCGGTGCAAGGGGAAGAGTCGATCCAGCAGGGCGCCATCTCGCTCCAGACTGCCATACTCAGCCTCCCGCTGGGCGCGGCGGTAGGGAGCGGTTTTCTCCAAAAATGTCCGGAAGTTGGCTATGCCTACCACATCCACCCCAGCGGCCCATAGCTCCGGTTGGAGGGTCAGCGCCGCTAGTACCATATAGCCCCCGTAGCTCCCCCCCATGACGGCGATCCGGTCGCCATCGAATTCGGGACGAGCGCGAAGCCACCGGTTGATCTCTCCCAGATCCCGGACGCTATCCTCCCGTTTCTCTACATCGTCCAGGTGGCTGTAGCGCTTTCCGTAACCCGTCGACCCCCGGACATTCGGCGCTGCCACCGCGATTCCCTGGGCTACCAGTGCCTGGATCACTGGGCTGAAGGCAGGCTGGAACTGGGCCTCAGGCCCCCCGTGAACCCACACGACCACCGGCACTTTCCCTCCCGCCTTATGCTTGAGCGGTCGGTACAGGAAGACCGGTACCGGGAGCCCATCGAAGCTCGGCACAGACACGAGCTCTGGCTCCACTCGAGGGGGGAGCCCATGCATCCGCTCTCCGGGCGAAGTGCGCTGCGCGGTAATACCGCTATCGACCTGGATCGTCCAAAGCTGATCGGGCTCTATGGAGCGTCCTAGCTGCACTACAAGGGTCGAACCGTCTTCGGAGAATTCCATCGCCCGGATCACCCCTGGCGGTAGCCCATGCGCTGGTGGAGAAACTAGCGCCGAGCGACCATGGAGCGCCAAGAGCACCTGCTCCGGGGGGAGCGCAGCCAAGGGCCCTGGGAAGATCCCGGGGGGGGGCCAGGGGAACCCCCTGGCGCAAGAGGGGCGTTGGCACCTGCTGCCTCTCCACAGCACGGGCGATCTTGTAGATATGCAGCTCGTGTCGACCGTCCATGTTACGAGCAACGGCAAAGCGATCCCCGGAGGGAGAGCAGGCGAGTACATCCAGATCGCCCTGCTCTGTCAGCAGGGAGACGGGAGGCTCCGAGGGCGAGAGTGCATTGTGAAAGACCAGGGACAGATACTCCCGGTCGTGATCTGAGAGGACAAGTACCAGCGGCCCAAGGAAGCAGGCATCCTGGTGGCGTACCGGGGTACGGTAGAAGGTCAGAGGCATCAGCGACCCGACCCCTTGAGGTGGGATGGACAGCAGGTGGAGTGCCTCATCGGAACTGGAACGTTTCTCCACCAAGAGCAGCGCGCTGCCATCATAGGAGAAGGCTCTGGGCTCCAAGTGGCCGATGCCCTGATAGAGCAGCCGTGTTTCCCCACTGGATAGGTCGCGGAGCATCACATCGAAGTCGCGCCCGTTGCGCTCGTCGGAGCTGTAGGCCAAGCGCTTTTTGTTGAGGTCGATGGCCCCGAAGAGGTGACGGCTTGCAGGCCGGTCAGTTAGTGAGAGCAGCCCCCCATCTTCCTGAATCAGGGAGAATTGAGTATTTTCGTTGCCTCCATGGTCGTAGCCGAGCAGTGCGCGCTTTCCACCGTCGAGCCACCGGACCAACTGCGTGCGGTGAGGTAGCGTTGCTAGGCGGACGAACGAGGAGGGTCCTGCAGGGGGGTCACCGGGGGCCGAGAGCTCTAGAGCGTAGGGCTGCGGGAGTCCAGGGAGGTCGGAAAGGAATGCCACCCGCCGCCCATCCCGGCTGAGCGAGGGAGCAGTGGCCCGTGGCAGATCGAGGTAATGCGCGAGCAGAGAAGCCTCTACCCCACCGGGGGACGCAGCTCCGCTGACGCGACAGCCTGCACAGAGCCAGACCAACCAACCACGCAGGAGAAGCTGCATCGGGGCCGGGATAAGGGAGGTGGCTCGCCTATCGCTCATGGCGAACCCATTTGACCCAGTTCCTCCACGGTGGCGCTCTCCAGTTTCTCAAAGTGCGCTGCTGGAACGCCCCGAAGCCCCTCCTGGACCTGGGCCTTGACCTGGATAAATTCTTGGCTCGGCTGTTCTTCCACGGAGCGTGCAGCTTCGGCAATCTGCTCCCGGTTCGACCCCCGAGTAAGGCGGTGCAGAGCAGCAAAGAGCTGATCGACCAGGTTCCGAAGCAGCCTAGTGGAGCTAGAAAAGGCGTGACGTACCGCTAGCTCGATGGGGCTTGTCCCTACCCGTGCTAGGGCCCGCTCGGTGGCCCCTCGCACCTGTGCCGGGGAGTGCGGGCCTGCGGGCGCGCAGAGACCCCGGGCCAGTACCCGATCCAGCACATACCCTTTGGCGTAGGTAGTGGCCACAAGGTCCACGGTGCGCTTGATCTCCAGGAAGAAAAAGAGCTTCCGAAGTATCTTCTTGAGGGGGTAAAGCAGCAGATTCAAAAGACAGCCCTTGACGCAGCCAGAAGGGTCTGGCTGCACACTCAGATCGTCAATCTGGGCTGGAGTCAGCGAAAGCCGGTGAGCCCTCGCCAAACGCTCGATCATCCGCTGCTCGAAGTAGCTCTGGGCGATGTCGTCGAGAAAAGGTAGCGGGATCAGCGGAGTCATCCCCACCAGGATCGCATACTT